>DASQVA010000276.1:0-3748 GCA_035641035.1 Rubrobacter sp.
ACCGTCTACCACGCGGGCGACACGGTGGTCTACGACGGCCTGATGGAGACGCTCTCCGCCTGGAAGATAGACGTGGCCTTCGTCCCCATCAACGGCCGCGACTATTTCAGGACCGCCCAGAACATCATCGGCAACACGGACTTCAGGGAGGCGGCGGAGCTAGCCGAGGCGCTGGACTTCGGCCTGATCGTGCCAACCCACTACGACCTGTTCGCCTTTAACGGCGCCGACCCCGGCCACTTCGTGAGCCACCTCTACGATCTGAACCCGATGCGCCGCCACAAGCTGCTGCGCCCCGGCGAGCCCTTCTACTTCGTAAAGGACTAGGCGCGGGGCCGTTCCGCAAGACGCCCCACGAACGGCGCGCCACCGGGCAAGCCTCGCGAGGCCCCGCGGGACGGGTTCCTCTGCGGTGGCTCTACTTGCCCGCTTTGCGGAGGGGGGCGCCGACCTCGTGCAGGTGCTGCAGGATCTCCCGGTAAGACTGGAGCACGCTCGTCTCGTGGTAGGGGATCCCGATCCCGCGGCAGAGGTCCTTTACGAGCGGCTGCGCCTCCCTGAGCTTGTTTCGGGGGAGGCGGGGGAAGAGGTGGTGCTCTATCTGGTAGTTGAGGCCTCCGTACCAGAAGTCGGTGACCGGGTGCGCCTTGACGTTGCGGCTCGTCAGGACCTGGCGGTGGAGAAAATCAGCCTGGCTGTCGTTCTCCAGGATGGGCATGGCCTTGTGGTTGGGCGCGAAGACCGAGACCATGAACAGGCCGAACAACCCGCGATGGACGGCGAAGAAGAGCACGGCCTGCAACGGCTCCAGAAAAAGGAACAGCAGGCCGAAGTAGAGCGCGAAGTGGGTCACGATCAGGAGGCTCTCGGTCACGGGGCGGCGCGACTTCCCGCCGGCCAGGAACTCGACGCTGCTCCGGACCATGCTGATGTACTGCAGCAGCGAGAGCGGGAAGATCAGGGCCGCCTGGTACTTCACGACGAACCGGGCGATCCCCCGCTTCTCGAAGGCCTGCTCCTCCTCGAAGGCGAGCAGCGGGATGTCTATGTCGGGGTCAACGTCCATCTGGTTCGGGTGGCCGTGGTGGTCGTTGTGCTTGTCTATCCACCACTGGCGGCTCACGCCGAGGACCAGGTTGCCGAGGACGAGGGTGGCCCAGTCGTTCTTCCACGGGGCGCGGAAGGAGAACTGGCGGTGCCCGAAATCGTGGGCGAGGAAGCTGATCTGGACGAACACGAAGGCCAGGTAGACGGCGTTCGCGAGCTGGAGCCAGGTGTTGTCGAGGACCGGCAGCAGGGCGAGGCCCACCGCCAGCAGGCAGAGGTTGAGCGCTATCTTGCCGCCGAAGTAGGCTGGCTGCCGCTCCATCAGCCCGTTCTCGTTGACGGTCCGCTTCAGCTCGGCGTAGGGGTTCGCCCCGCCGGGGCGGCCGGCCAGGGATGACGGGTCCAATCTCATGCGCATGGTTCCTTTCCGGCCGGGGCAACGCTCCGGCGGCTCCGACGACGGTGGCGAACGGGAAGTCCGACAAACCGAACCGCCCCCAAGAGCCCGCGGGCGGACAGCGCAAGGGAATATAGCCCCGACCCGACCCTCCCGTCGGTGATTTCGGACAGTATCGAGAAAAGATGTGTCGAAGTGTGTAGCGGACGGCGGTTCGCGGCGCGCAAGGTACGCGGCTACACACTTCGACACATTATCCGTTCAGATACCGGAATCTGCCCGCTACGGTTGTATAGTGCCCTCACAGCTACGTGTGGGCCGCTTCAATGCGTATCGTTTCGTGTCGGGTTTCCCGCCTTTGAGGAGCGTGCGCGCGTGCGCATACTGGTCACCGTGAAGCCCCAGATGTACCGCGAGACGCTGGCGCTCGCCCTGCACGAGCATCGTCCCGGCGACGAGGTGATGCTCGCCCCCTCCGAGATGCTCGACGGGGAGGCAAAAGACTTCGGTCCGCACCTGCTCGTGCGCAACGACAACGACGGGGCCGCCCCCGAGGCGCTCGAGACCGTCGCGTGCCGCATCGACGTGCTGTTGAGCGACGGCATGGGCGCCAGGATCAACCTGGACGGCCGGGTCTGGAAGATAGAGGACATGAGCGTGGAGGATCTGCTCGCGGTCGTAGACGAGGCCGAGGAGCTGACCTCCAGGGAACCCGCGGGGTAGCCCGCAGGCGGGTTACTTCCCCCGTCCGGCTGCCTCTTCGTCTGTGATCTCGCCGACCGTGATCCAATCCTCCTGCAACGCCTTCCTCGCGGCCTCGCCCCTGGAGCCGACCCCCATCTTGTGGTAGCTGTTCGAGAGGTGGCGTTTGACGGTGCCCTCCGTGAGGGTGACCCTGGCCGCTATCTGGCGGTTGGAGAGACCGCGGGCGGCGAGCAGCAGGATCTCGAGCTCCCTGACGGAGAGCGGGCTCTCTGAGGCTCCCTCCGCCTCCCCGGTCCCTCCCCTCGGCACGCCCACGACTACGTTCCCCTCCTCCGGAGCCAAAGCCGCCGCGCGGATAGCGGCCACCAGTTGGGTCGTGGAGGAGCTCTTGAGCAGGTACCCGCTCACCCCGAGCCCCAGGAAATCCCGCATAACGGCCGGGTCATCGAACATGGTCACGATGATGACCTTCGGACGCGGCTCGACCCGGCGCATCTCCCCGAGGAACCCCGCGGCCCCCTCGAACGGCATCCGCGCCTCCATGATGACCACGTCCGGCCTCGTCTCGCGGGCGAGGGCGAGGGCGCCGTCGTCGTTGGCCGTCTCCCCGACGACCTCGAGCCCCCCGTAGGCCGTCAGCAGCTTCGCCATCCCCTCGCGGAACATGGTGTGATCGTCGGCCAGGAGCACGGTTGTCGCGCGGTTTTCCATCGCCTAGTTCGGACCACCGAAAGCCATAGCCCCCTCCAAGATCACCGGCCCCGCCCATGCGCCCGCGCCGAACATCCCCGCCAACCGGGCACCCCGTCCGCGCCCCGACGTGTGTAGTTTACACTCGCCCCCTCCCACGCCGCCGTGGCGGCCGGCCTACACCTTTCGATACATTTGCTTTGCCGGGCGCCCTTTCGGGGTTTCCGGGGGGGGGTGGCGGTGCATTAAGGTGTCCGTTCGTACCCATTGCGACGACGCGGGGGGAGGGGCCGCCCGCGGGGCCCTGGTGGGCCGATCTTGACTCAGAGGGGAGTCGGAGATGTACAGGGACAGGGCGCCGAACCTGACCACCGTTTACTGGCTGATCGAGAACCCCGGGGCCGGGCGGCCGGGGGAGCTCACCGTCCGCATCGACGCGAGCAGGGAGGCGCTGCCGGTCTTCAGCTACCCCGAGGAGGCCGAGATGTTCCTGAGGCTCGGCGGCCTGGAGGAGCGGGGCTGGCGGATCGCCGCGAGCACGGCCGGGGAACTCGTCTCGCGGCTTCCCGGGTACCGCCGCGCCGGGATAGACCTCGTGGCCCTCGATCCCCTGCCGGAGATGATGGGCTCCGCCCTCGACACGACCATCGCCCTGGTAACCCTGAGCCTGCGCGGCTTCGCCAGACGCCACACGGTCAGGCCGAGGGAGCAGCTCGCGCGCAGCTAGGGCGTACACTACCCCAAGACAAAAGCGCGCCCGGGCCATCGATGGTCCGGGCGCGCTCTCTTTTTCGGGCCGGGTCTAGCCCTCGGCCATGGTCCGGTCGTACAGGAAGGCGGCCAGCACGCCGCCGATGATCGGGCCCAGGATGTAGAGCCACGCGCTCGTGAGGTCGCCAGCCACGATCA
>DASQVA010000277.1:0-3745 GCA_035641035.1 Rubrobacter sp.
CCTCGGCCCTCGACTCGGCCCTCCGGCGCCCGGGTCGCTTCGACCACGAGATCGAGATAGGGCTCCCGGACGCCGAGGCGCGCCTGCACATCCTGGGGATACACACCCGCGACATGCCCACAGACCCGCAACTGAACCTGAAGCAAATAGCCGGCCTCACCGGCAGCTACTCTGGCGCTGACCTCGAAGCCCTCTGCCGCGAGGCCGCTCTGGTCTGCATGCGTCGCACCATCAACCTCGGCGATTTCGCGAAGCGGATAGCCCCTCACCAGCTCTCGGCCCTCTCCGTCACCACCTATGACTTTCGCACCGCCATGAAGCGCGTCGGCCCGAGCATCGGGCGCTGACGCCGGCCGCGCGGACCTCGCGGGAGACCGGTCGACCATGACTCAGGCGGGCACCCTCTCCCGGTGCGCTACCGCGAGGCCGAGGTCTCTGGCGGCGCGCAGGGCCTCCGGGACCGAAGAGAAGTGCTCGGGGGAGAGCTCTACGCAGCATTGAGGCTTCTCGAAAAAGTTCATTCGCCGCAACAGGTTCTCCAGCGGGATGTTGCCCCTGCCGGGTGGTAGGTGCAGGTCTCCCAGCCCGTAAGCGGTATGCTCGGAGACCTGCGGCTCTCCCGTGAGGTTGGTCCTCTGCAGGTTGTCGTGAAGGTGTACGTGGTGGACGAGGTGCGCCAGGGCGGCGCACTCCTCTACGAAGTCGAAGCCGAAGAAGGCCGCCGCGAGGGCCGCGTGGCCCACGTCTAAGCAGATGCCGACCGCGGGATGGTCGACCAAGGAGATCTGCTCAGCCAGCTGGGAGGGCCAGACCGAGTAGTCGTAGACCGCCCCGCGCAGGATCGGCTGCTCAGGGTAGTAGTTCTCAACGGCTATTATCACGCCGAGGTCTCCCGCCAAATCTCCCGCCTCCCGCAGGGCGGACCGCTCGGCGGAGAGCTGGGCCCTCATGCTGTACCGAGCGTCGCGCGTCCCGACGCGTTGGCCGGCGTGGCAGACCACCACCTCAGCGCCGATGCCCTTCGCGAACCGGAGGCTGGCATCGAGGACGTCGCGCTGGAGACCGTGTGCGGTCAAATCCATGAGGTTGATCTCGAGCGGGGCGTGGACCGTGTACACAAGCTCCGCTTCCAGCAACAGCTCCCCAACCGCCCGCAGCCTGTGCGTATCCAGGCTGCCGCCGAGGATGACCCCAAGGTTTTGGGGCCAGACCTCCACAAAATCCGGCCCGGCGCTCTTCAGGGTCTCGAGGTCCTCTGCGAGTCCCCGGGCGCCGTCAAGATACAGCCGGGGCAGGTTAGTGCCCACACTCCGAAAGGCCATACGGTTCCTTCCTTAGAGCCGCACGAGATCGCGCGCAGTATAGGCTCGTCGATATTTCCCTGGGTGAAAGGAGCGTTAATGGTTTGTAAAACCTCCGTTTAACCGGCTCTGTAGAATGGACCCACGTACCATCAACGTGAAAAAACGAACCGAGGGTAACGGATGGTGTTCGTGTGGACCTTCGGCCGAAGTATCGACCTCCGGCGGCAAGTTTGCCGGCGGGTCCGAGCATCTACGAGGTAGTGTCGGACGGCTCTGAAACGGTTCGGGAGAGGAGGGATATCTTTGGAGGCAACCCTTCGATCGCCGGTGTCGATGGCGGTGATCACCGTCCTAATTTTCCTCCTGCCGCTGGTCTCTTGCTCTCCCGAGCGATCCGAGCGGCGGGCCGGCGAAGACCAGAGGACCGGCGAGGCCCCCGCAAACCAAAAAGGTAGCGCCCGAACCGAAGACGCCCGCGAGACTTCGGGCGACGCCCCTGAACCCGAGGCGGTCCTCGTCCCCATCGCCCACCTCACTTCGACCCTGCGGAGCGTGGGCGCGGATAAGCTCTCGAAGGTGCGGGGGCTGGCCGTCGGGCGAGCGTCCCGCGGGGAGGCGGGGAAACTCCTTGGCCGCTCGGATTTCGAGGACTTCAACTCGGACGGCGCGGTGGTTGACCACGTGAGCCGGACCCCAGGCGCGCTTGGGCTCGTGCCGTGGGACGAAGTAGGTTCGCGGGTCAAGCTCCTGGCGGTCGACGGTGAGTCTCTTCTAGATCCCGACGCGGCCGGTCCCGGAGATTACCCCCTTATGTCCGGGAGCGCGACGGTTCCGGATCCCGAGAAGCTGCGGCGCATGGTGGTGGGCGGGGACATGGTGCTCGACCGCGGGCAGAACTACGCGGTCATTCAGCGGGACATGGGGATAGACTTCCCGCTCGACGGGGGCTACGCGGCCATTACGGGACGGACCCCCGAGCCGAGCTACTACTCCGAGTACGGGGTCATACACCAGTTCACGGCCGAGCGCCGCGGGGGAACCGGCGTCGTCCGGGAGTACCTGGGCGGCGCTGACCTGACTTTGGCTAACCTCGAGAACCCCGTCGTCAGGAACGCGGTCTATCATCCCGAAGCCACGACCTTCACCGGCGACCTCAGGCTGATGCCCGTTCTGGAGCAGGCCGGAATAGACGGCGTCACCCTCGGCAACAACCACATTCTGGACGCTGGGGCTCCCGGGCTGCTGGAGACCCTGGAACACTTGGAAGACGCCGGCATCGCCTACGCCGGGGCCGGTGCTGACCTCGGCGGCGCCCGCGAGCCCATGATCTTCGAGCTTGGGGGGACGGAGGTTGGTGTCCTCTCGTATCAGGGCGTGCCCTCCTACGACTGGGCCTGGGCCACGGAGACGGCCCCTGGCACTGCGCCCCTCCTGGCCGACGTCATGGTAGATGACCTAGAGCGGTTGCGGCGGGAGGTAGACCTCGCCGTCGTGATGCCCCACTGGGGCAAGGAGTACGTCGCGACCCCCGAGCCGGGACAGGTGGATCTCGCGCACGCCGCCATAGACGCGGGCGCCGACCTGGTCGTCGGGGGCCACGCCCACTGGCCCAAGGGTATCGAGATGTACGAGGGCAAGCCGATCTTCTACGGCGTCGGCAACTTCCTCCTCGATCAGTCCTGGTCGGAGGAGACTTCGACCGGGATCTTCGCCGAGATAACCCTGTACGGGGACCGGGTGGTTCAGGTCGAAGCGGTCCCCTTCGTTATGCTGGATTACGCCCAACCCAACTTCCTGGTGCCGGAGGCCGGCGGAGAGAGGGCGCTGCGAGGGGTCTTCTCCACCTCCCTCGGCCCGGAGTTCGAAGCCTACGGGGATCCCGCTCGATGATACGTCCAGCGACGACCCCCGCCGGCTCGGAGAAGGCACGCGCAACCCCGTCCAAACAGCGACCGGGCACCCCTGGAAGTAAACCTCTACTCCGGGGAGGGCACCGCCGGCTCGTTCTCGCCGCGCATCAGGCGCCGCCGCGCGGTCTCCCTACCCCCGACCGCCCGGACGTGCTCGGTGGCCTTGGCGAGTCCGAATACAGGCATGTTGGAGTAGATCGCCTCGAAGTTCCCCCGTTCCACGATGAAGGTCTCGTGGAAGATGCCCACGCTCCCGTTCTTGCCGACCGTCCGGTTGAAGCGTTGCCAGGCCGGCATATGTGGGTCCTCGGGGTTCCTGGCGAACCGCTCCAGGTCCTCGAACGAGCGCCAGTACTGCACGATGGCGGGACCCCGCCAGTAGAGGAAGAACTCGGCGCCGAGAAAGCCTTTCTCCGGGTGCCGGTAGAGCTCTCGCAGCATCGGGCCCATCGCGCGGACCGTCGGGAGCCACCTCCTCACGGCGAAGAGGTTATTGATCCTCATCCCGATGATAAAGACCACGAACGGCTC
>DASQVA010000278.1:0-2505 GCA_035641035.1 Rubrobacter sp.
GTGAGATCTACGCTCTATACGAACCCCCAAAGAACATGTCGTGGGCGAGGGGGGACTCGAACCCCCACGGCCTCTCGGCCACTAGACCCTGAACCTAGCGCGTCTACCAATTCCGCCACTCGCCCGCAGGCCCTCTCCGGGCAACGTCCCGAACTGCGGGGGATTGTACCAGCAATTCAGCCCGGCGCCGTGCTGACGGCTGATAGGCTATACAATAGCCTACCAAGTAGTGACAGAGACGCGCTACATCGAAGGACAGGGACGCTACGCGCTGGCCGAGATGGTCGGCCGCGGCGGCTTCGCGACCGTGTGGCGCGCCCGTTCTCTCAAGGGCTACCTCAAGAACAAGGACGTGGCCGTCAAGGTCATCCCCGTCTACAGTGCCGGCGAGCGCTCGCGAGCCCTCAGGGAGGGCCAGATCGCCGAAGGGCTCAGGCACAAGAACATCGTAGAGACCCTCGAGGTCATCCCTGGGGACCATGAGATCTACCTCGTAACCGAGTATGTGCGGGGGATGCCGCTCGATGAGGCGGCCAAGGGGTACTCGGTGGACGAGATCGTGGACTCTTTGGCCCAGATCCTCGAAGCCCTGGTCTACGCCCACGGGCAGGGCATAATCCACCGCGACATAAAACCGCAGAACGCGCTCGTGGACGCCCGCGGTCGGGTAAAGCTGACCGACTTCGGGGTCGCGTTCAGGGCGGGGGACACGCGTCTTACGCGCGTCGGCTTCGCCGTGGGCACGCCCGGCTACATCGCGCCGGAGATCCTGGACGGAGCCGATCCGACCGCGCTCACGGACATTTACGCCGTCGGCGCCACGGCCCGTACCCTGCTCGCGAGCCAGCCCTACGAACCACCCCCGCGCCTCAGGGAATTCGTCGACAGGACCACCTCGCCCAACCCGGACCACCGCCCGCAGAGCGCGTGGGCCGCCGTCAAGCTCCTTACGGGCAGGAAAGCCCCATCTGGCAGCATCTCACCGGCTGGACGCAAGGTGCCAGACAGGCTCTCGGGTGGTTTCAAAGACGGTGCTTTGCGCACTATCAACGGCCTGGTCGCGGGGTGTCTCGGGTACCTCATCGCGGCCGAGATCCTTACGGACTCTGCACAGGCGGCCGGTGTCGCCGCCGGACTCGGCGTGCTGGCCTACCTGCTGCCGCGCCTCGGCGCCCTGGGGGTCATAGTCGCCCTCGCCGTCTTGCTGGTACGGAACGGGGGCGGCCTCGGGTTCTCCGCGCTAGTGCCCGTCCTCGGGGGCGTCTGGGCGCTGGGCGCCGGTACGGTCGACCCTGATGTGAGAAGGCTGCCGCTAGGGCCCGCGCTGGCGGTGCCGCTCGCCCTCCTCGTCGGGCTCGGGACGCTCCTGGGGACCACCCTGGTTGCCGCCGTGCCCCTGCTCTTCGGCGCGCTGATGCGTCCTTTGGGTGCGTGCCTTTCGGCGGCGGCCGGGGCCTTCACCTTGATCTGCTACGACCTCACGGTGCGCAACGGTTTCCTCCCCAACGGCAACCCCTACGCCGAGCTTCCTTTCTCGGGAGAGAAGATCTTCGCCGTGCCGACGACTTTAGGATTGGGCGACCTACTAGATTGGTCTCAGGCCATCTTGCGACATTATCCCGAGCTCCCGCTATTCTTTCTGTTGTGGGCGGCGATGGCCGGTGTCATCTCACTCGCCGAGTGGGCCGGGAAGTGGATGGTAGGCCTCGCGGTCGCGGTGGTCGTAGGGGGCATAGGGTACGTGTTGCTCATCTCCCCGGATGCTCCTCCAGGTACGCTCACTTTAGATATGATTTCGCTCGGTCTCGCGGCTATAATATACGGGGTGCTCAGGTACCTCGTATCGAGGGTGAGAGGGTAGGTTTCTTTGGGTTTTCTCAAACACATCGAAAAGCGGATGGAGTCGCTGGTAGAGGGCGTCTTTGGAAGGGCGTTCAGGCGGCAGATCCACCCCGTAGAGATCGCCAAGGGCCTCACCAAACAGATGGATGAAGGCAGGATGGTCTCGATCTCGCGCACCTACGCCCCCAACGACTTCACGGTTCACCTCTCCAAAGAGGACACAGAGTCCATCAGGGCCTACCAGGCGTCTCTCAATGACGAGCTGATCCAGTACGCTTCGACGCACGCCGAGAACAAGAACTACCACCTTATGACCCCCCCAAGGATACGCTTCGAGACCGAAGATACACTGCGCTTCGGGGAGTTCGGAGTCACCGCCAAGCTGACAGGCGGAGACGGTCCCCGCGAGAAGGGCGCCCCGCAGGACACCTCGGGACAGACCCGCATCTTCCGCACCGAGGAGTCGAGTGGAGGGCAGATGGACCAGGGCACGGCCACGATCTCCGCCGACGAGGCCAGGCGCCACGGTCTGGCGCGGGAGATCGTCGAGATCGTTCTCGGGGATGAGAAGCACCCGTTGGAAGGGCGTGGTCCGTGGAGCGTAGGCCGCTCGCAGGAGAACGACATCGTGATAAACGACCCGAACGTGTCGAGAAGACACGC
>DASQVA010000279.1:0-34978 GCA_035641035.1 Rubrobacter sp.
GGCGAATTCCGTCTCACCGGCGGGCACGAGCGTCCCGCCCTGTCGCACCCAGTGGACGTTCTTCCACGGTGATGCGCCCGGTCTCCAGGTAGCAATGGCACAGGATGACGCCGTCGAAGTCCGCGCCTAGAGCTTCTCGAAGCGCGTCGGTCTCGGCGGGGTAGTGGCCGCGCAGCGTGGAGTCGCCGCGGCTGGTGAGCACGACCTCCGCGCCGGCCTGCTCCGCCGCGAGCGCGAGGTTGGCCGCTATCTCGCGGTTTATCTCGATCGCTTCCCCCTCCGAGAAGCTGCGCGAGTTGGTGAGGACGTAGAAAGTGGGTGAAGGCCCTCTCAGCGCCCCGCGCAGGTCCTCGACCGACCACGTGGTCAGGACGGGGACACCGTGGACGGTCTGGGTGCTGGTCGGGTCGTCGTCGAGGACTACGATGCGCCGTCCGCTTTCGGCTACCCGGCTACGGATCTCCTCGAGGGCACCCGGTATCCCGAGCTCCGGCGGCAGGGAAGCCAGGTATCCATCGCCCGGACCGGCCGGGGTCCCCTACTCATCGAAAGACGGCCCGCCGGCGCGGGCCTACTCGCGGACAACCACTTCGTTGGGTCCCGGAATGAAGGTTGGGGTGCGCAGGACCGTCGTGTGGATACCGGGTCGTTCTCGCGCAGGCCTTACGTTCGGTGACATCCCCTCCATCAGTGGTTGTGGCGCGGCGTTTTCGACGCAACGCCCCGGTACTTCAGGGCCGCTTCGATGACCCCGCCACGGTCGAGTCGGTCCACCGAGGCGCGGTAAATCTCCTGCCAGGGCGTCTGGCTTTCGGGGACGGCCGGGATGCCCTCGTCTTGCTTGCGGCGTTCGATCTCCTCGTCGGGTACGAGCATGTCGCAGCGCCTGGCGTTCAGGTCGATGCGGACGGTGTCGCCGGTTCGCAGCCAGGCCAGCCCACCGCCGGCGGCGCTCTCGGGCGCGGCGTTGAGGATCGAGGGGCTGTCGGAGGTGCCGGATTGCCGACCGTCGCCGATGGTGGGCAGCGTGTTGATCCCGCGCTTGAGAAGCGCGTCGGGGGGCTGCATGTTGACGACCTCCGCCGAGCCCGGCCATCCCAAAGGCCCGGCGCCCCGGATTACCAGGATGGAGCGCTCGTCGATATCCAGGTCGGGGTCGTTGATGCGCTCGTGGTAGTCTTCGGAGCCGTCAAAGACGACCGCACGGCCCTCGAAGACGCCCTCGTTTCCGGGCTCGCTCAGGTAGCGCTCGCGGAACTCGTCGGAGATCACGCTGGTCTTGATGATCGCGAAGTCGAAGAGGTTGCCGGAGAGGACCAGGAACCCGGCGTGCTCCTGTAGCGGCTCTTCGTAGGGGGTGATCATCTCGCGGTCCGTACTCTCGCGCCCCTCAACGTTCTCGGCCAGCGTCCACCCCGTAACGGTCATCACCCCACCGTCTACCTTGCCCGCCCCGAGGAGCTCGTGGAGCACCGCGGGCACGCCGCCGGCGCGGTGGAAGCGTTCGCCGAGGTACTTGCCGGCGGGTTGCATGTTGACGAGGAGCGGCACGTCGTAGCCATGTTCCCAATCGGAGGATTCGAGGGGAACGCCGGCGTGGTGCGCCATGGCAATGATGTGCGGCTGGGCGTTGGTCGAGCCGCCTATGGCCGTGGTGGCGACGATGGCGTTCAAGAAGGCCTCGCGAGTCAAGATCTTTGACGGGCGCAGGTCCTCGTAGGCCATCTCGACGATGCGTTTGCCCGTATCGTAGGCCATCTGTGCGCGCTCGCGGTAGGGCGCGGGGATGGCCGCGCCCCCCGGCAGCGAGAGGCCGAGCACCTCGGCCAGGGCGTTCATGGTAGAGGCTGTGCCCATCGTGTTGCAGTGGCCCGCCGAGGGCGCAGAGGCCAGAGCGGTGTCGAAGAACTGCTCCTCGTCGATCTGGCCGGCGGCCAGCCTCCGGCGGCTCTTCCAGATCGCCATCCCCGAGCCGACGAGCTCGCCCTCAAAGTAGCCATCAAGCATCGGTCCGCCGGAGAGCACGATTGAGGGGATGTCCACCGTCGAGGCGGCCATGATCGCCGCCGGCGTCGTCTTGTCGCAGCCGGTCGTCAAGACCACGGCGTCGAAAAAGTACCCGTAGAGGATCTCCACCAGCCCGAGGTAGAACAGGTTGCGGTCCAGCGCGGCGGTCGGCCGACGGCAGTTCTCGAAGATCGGGTGCACCGGGAACTCCATCGGGATCCCGCCGGCGTCGCGGATGCCCTCGCGTACGCGCCGGGCTAGCTCCAAGTGATGCCGGTTACAGGGTACCAGGTCGCTGCCGCTCTGGGCGATACCGATGATAGGCCGGCCAGAGCGCAGCTCCTCCGGCGTGATCCCGTAATTCATGTAGCGCTCGAGGTAGAGCGCGGTCTGGTCCTTGCGGTGGGGATCGTCGAACCAGTCGCGCGAGCGGAACCGGCGAGCGGGCCAGCCGTTACCATCAGCCATGGCGGGTCTCTCCCTGGAGCATTCCCGGCGCCGGACGATTCTTCCCAAGCCCGGTTGTGCCCCTATCGGTTTGGATGTGAGCGAAATTCCTTCCGTAGTTTGCCTCGACGACCGCCGCTCTCACGTCGGGGATCTTCATCCTCATTCTTCGGCCGGCGAGATGGGCGGCGTCGCCGTCGAAGTCTTCCCGAGCGCCTGTATCGCGGTCGGGACCATCGTCAGCTCGGGGACGTAGGCGCGGGGCGGAAGGACGGCGAGAAAGAGGCACGCCTGCGCCACGTCCTCGGGCTTGAGGGAGGCGGCGCGGACCTCTTTCGGGGGCGGCTCGGGGCGATTGTCCAGGATGGGCGTGTCCACGATGCCGGGCAACAAAGCCGTGAAGCGCACGCCGTTTTGGTGCTCCTCGAAGCCCGCCGCGTGGGCCAGCTCGGTCATTCCGGCCTTGGACGCCTGGTAGGCGGGACCGGAGGCGTCGGGCCAACTACCCGATACGCTGCTGATCAGGACGACGAGACCCTGCGAGGCCCGCAGGTACGGGAGAGCGGCGCGGACCGCGTAGAACGCACCCGAGAGGTTCACCGAGATCATGGTGTCCCACTTCTCCGCCGTGAGCTGCTCCAACCGCCGCTCCGGGAAGTTCATCCCCGCCGCCACGACCAGGACGTCTATCCCGTCCGACTCCCCGACCCCCTCGACGATCTTCCAGACGGCGTCCCCGTCCGAGATGTCCAGTGCGTGGGCCGCCACGTCGCGGCCCCCTGCGCCCTCCTGTATCGCCTCGCGGCGGCGGGCGGCGGCGTGGACTTTGGCGCCGGCGTCGGCGAAGAGGTTGGCGGTCGAGAGCCCGATCCCGCTGCTCGCCCCTATAACGAGCGCCGTCCTGCCGGAGAGCGATCCATCCTGCATCTACGCCCCCGATCCCGCGAGAAAGACCTTTATCTGCGCCGAAGGTCCTTTAACCAGGTCCGCGAAAGCCCCCGGTCCCTCCTCCAGCGGCAACACCGGCGGGAGCTCCCCAATCCCGGCCTTACCCTCGACGAGCCACTCGAGCGCCTGCTCGTAGTCCTCCGCTGTGTAAGCGTAGGAGCCTTGGAGATCGAACTGCCCCCGCACCACGCCGTGAAACCCGAGGGTTGTGTCATCGTCGTGCAACCCTATGTAGACGACCCGCCCGCCCGGGCGCAGCAGCTCCAGCGCCACCCGCCGCGTTACCTCGGCGCCTACCGCGTCTATGACGAGGTCGGCCCCGAGACCCTCCGTCGGTTCTTCCAAGGCCTGTCGGACCTCGTCGCCGGACTCGTGGACGGCGCTGGCCCCGAGCGCGAGCGCCTGCTCGCGGCGCGCTCCCACCGGTTCGATGACGCGAACCTCGGGGATGCCGTCCAGGACGGCGGCCTGCAGGCACATCAGGCCGATGGTGCCACCCCCGATCACGACCGCATGCTCCGCGCCCGCGAGTTTGTTGGCCAGGCCCAGGCGCGCCGCGTGGACGCCGTTGGCCAGGGGTTCGGCGAGGGCGCCGGTGCGGGCCTCGACGCCATCGGGAAGCGGGTAGACGTTCTCCGCAGGGGCCAGCGTGTACTCGGCGAAGCCACCGGGGGAGTGAATGCCGACGAGCTTCCTGTTCGGGCAGAGGTTGGTGAGCCCGGCACGGCACAGCGGGCAGGTGCCGTCCGAGGTGAGCGGGTTCACCCCCACAACGCGGCCGAGGAGATCTCCATTCACGCCCTCCCCGACCTCGGTAACGGTGCCGGCGAACTCGTGGCCCATCACCAGCGGCGGGGTGCGGTTGCCCATCCGGCCGAGGTAACCCTCGATCTCCGAGCCGCAGATCCCGGTCGCCGTCGGACGGACGACCACGGTCCCGGGCTCCACCGTCGGCTGCGGCACCTCCTCGACGGACATCTGCTCCGGCCCGTGCCACACGATACCCTTCATGCTCCCACCTCTCCATAGCGAGCGTCGCAGACCAATTATCGTACGTCGGGCGGCTCCGCGCAGGCGCTCGCGCGGACAACGGCGCGTAGCTCAGCGTGGCACGAGCGCGACCGCCCGCACCGGCGAACCCGAGCCGCCCCGGATCTTTAACGGGAACGCCACGAACAGACAGAACGGCGGCAAGGTTCCCAAGTTTTTCAGGTTCTCTACCACGTAGACCTCGCTGCCAAGCAACGCGTAATGCGCCGGGCTCTCCACCGATGCCGCAGCGTCCACGGAGACCGTGTCGCAACCCACGAGCGCGACGCCCCGCCCCACGAGGTAATCCGCCGCCTCGCCGGAGACTCCAGGCCAGTCCTCGAGAAATCGGCGTCCCTCGGGTCCTGTCATCCAGCGCTCGTCCCAACCGTAGCGGATCAAGACCCCGTCTCCCGCCTCTATGGAACCGCACTCTCTCTCCCAGGCTCGAACACGATCGGCGCTCAGGAGGCCGTCCGGTCCGAGGTCGGTGGCATCTATGGTCGCGGCGCGGCAGGCGAGGCGGTCGAGCGGCACCGTGTCTACGCCGTAGTGGGCGGGGCCGTCCTGGATAAAATGGAGGGGGGCGTCCACGTGGGTGCCGGTGTGCTCGCTCAAGGTCAGGCCGTAGTGGCGGGCGACGTCCCCGTACTCATAGGATTCGTAGAGGGTCCGGCCGAAGCGGGCGTGCGTCGGCCAGGCGGGGATACCCTCTTCGAGGGCGTGGGATAGGTCTACCCAGCGAAGGCCTCGCAGCCGTTCGGCGAGGACCAGCAACCCATCCGTGTCGGATGCGTACGGCACTACTTCGGGCTGTAGCGGTCGGGATCCTGGAACACGTCGATTACGCAGGTGCCAGCTTCCAAGATGGCGGAGTGCTCGGCGCCTGACGGAATATCGTAGGTGTCGCCAGGCTCGTAGATTGCGGGCTCGCCGTCAACGGTCAGGTGCAGGCGGCCGGTCACGACAACACCCCACTGGCCGCCATGGGCGTGGGGAGGGACCTCGAACCTCTCGGCGGCGCGGAAAAAGACCGCCTGCCCGTCGGGGCCGGAGATCATGCGTCCCTCCAGTCCCTCGAAGGGCGTATCGACCTGCGGGAGGCTCTGGATCCAATCCGCGTAAGGGTTCATCGAAGCTCCTTTCCCGAAGCCGACGTCGTTTGCAACGTCGTTTGCGCCGCCGTATCGCGCGTCATTATACTGACCGCTTACGCCGTATAGAGGGGCTACCGGGGGTGCGATGGAACGTTTGAAGGGCAAGAGGGCCATAGTCACGGGCGCGGGCTCCGGCATCGGCCGGGCCATCGCGATCCGCCTCTTGGGCGAAGGGGCCCGCGTCGCCCTGGCAGACCTCGACCGGGACGCCGCGGAAGGGGTGGCCACCGAGATAGACGAGACCGGAGGCGAGACCCTGGTCGTAAAGACTGATGTCACGCGGGCGGGCGACGTAGAAACGCTCATCAGGGACGTCGTGCAAGGGTGGGGCGGCCTTGACGTGATGGTCAACAACGCCGGCGTCGGCGTGGCGGGGACCACGCCTGTGACCGACGAGGGAGACTACGACTTCGTGATGGACGTGGCCGTAAGGGGAACGTTTCTGGGGATGAAGTACGCTATACCGGCGATCGCGGACTCCGGCGGAGGGTCGGTCGTAAACATATCGTCGGTGGCGGCGCTCGTAGGCATCCCCGACCGGGCGGTCTACAGCGCGGCAAAGGGCGCCATACTCGCCATCACGCGCGCGGCGGCCATAGACCACGTGGCCGCGGGGGTGCGGGTCAACTGCATCGCGCCGGGTACGGTGGATACGCCCTGGATCGCGCGCATAACCAGCGGCTACGACGACCCCGAGGAGGCAAGGGCCAACATGCAGGCCCGCCAGCCGCACGGCCGGTTCGTCACGCCCGAGGAGATCGCCGCGATGGCAGCCTACCTGGCCTCCGACGAGTCTGGTTCCGTGATCGGGGCGTGCATGGTCGTGGACGGCGGCGTGACAGCCCGGTGAGCGAGGAGGAGCACCGGCGCACAGTCGAGAGGGGTTACGATCGCA
This sequence comes from Rubrobacter sp., assembly GCA_035641035.1. Classification (GTDB taxonomy): domain Bacteria; phylum Actinomycetota; class Rubrobacteria; order Rubrobacterales; family Rubrobacteraceae; genus Rubrobacter_D. Next base: position 6,484 of record DASQVA010000279.1, read on the forward strand.
TCGCCGGGCAATACCTCGCCACTAAAGACCCGGAAGACCCCCTGACGCTCGCCGCCCTCGAAGATCTGGCCCGCGACCTCTCGCCCGGGGCCGCCGTGCTCGATTTGGGCTGCGGCGCCGGCGTGCCCGTCATGCGCTGGCTCGCAGGCAGAGGATTCGCCGTGACGGGCGTGGATCTCTCGGAGAGGCAGCTCGAACTGGCCCGCCGGCTCGTCCCCGGAGCCACCTTCCTCCGGGGGGACATGGGCGAGTTGGGTTTCGAGCCGGAGACTTTCGGCGCCGTGGTCGCCTTTTACTCCATCATCCACGTTCCCCGCGGCGAACACCCGTCGCTGCTCGCCGACATCCACCGCTGGCTCGAGCCCGGCGGGTCCTTCCTTGCGACCATGACCGTAACGGATTTCGAAGGGGAGGAGAGCGACTGGGAGGGATGGGGTGCCGCGATGCGTTGGAGCCATTACGACGGGAACGCCAACGTAGAGATGCTGCGCCAGGGCGGGTTCGAGATCGTCTACGCCGAGCCGCGTACCGGGAAGGGTACCGGCGTCACCGAAGAGACCTGGCTGTGGGTCCTAGCCCGCAAAAGCTCCTAGGATGTCCGTACGCGACGCCACCGCACAGGACTTGCCGACCATCGTGGAGATATACAACTCCCCGATACCGACCCGCGCCTCAACCGCCGAGGTCCGCCCGGCGTGGTTTGGCGAGCACGAGCCATCGGGACGCCCGATTTGGGTGATGGAGGACGAAGGCGAGATCGTCGGCTGGTTGAGCTCGAGCGACTTCTACGACGGTCGCCCCGCCTACCGCGCGACCGCGGAGATCGGCGTCTACGTCGACCGCGGCCTTCGCCGCAAGGGTGTCGGAAGGTGTCTTGTCGAAGAGGCCGTCAGCCGAGCCCCCGAACTTGACCTGAGAACGCCGACCGCCGGCGCCTTAGCCCACAACGGGGCAAGCATCGACCCTCTTCGAGTACTTTGGTATCAAGGTGTGGGCCCGCTTCCCGCGGGTCGCCGAGCTCGACGGCGTGGAGAGGGACTTGGGCGTGATGGGCCGCAGGCTGTACGGGTCGGGGCCCGAGGCACAACCAGCGTGAGCGGAGTAGCGGCCCGCGAACATACCCTGAGGGAGAAAGGCGGGAGATGTCCTCCACCACAAACGAGGAACGTAGCCCGCGCCGTCGGGTTCCCCACACGAAGGCCATGCACAGAACGGATCAGGAGCAGCGCATGAACGGTAAGGTAGCGGCGGTACTTGGCATCGGACCGGGGCTCGGCGCGGCGGTCGCCCGGCGATTCGCCCGCGAGGACTACGCGGTCGCGCTCATGGCCCGCCGGGAGGAGACCCTCGCGCCGGTGCAGGCGGAGCTCGAAGACGACGGAGGTGTCGCCTTACCCGTCCCCACCGACGCAACCGAGCCCGGGTCCGTAGCGTCGGCCTTCGAGCGGATAAAGGGCGAGCTCGGGGATCCCGAGGTCTTCGTCTACAACGCCGGCGCTTTCCAGATGGGCGGCATCCTGGACCTCTCACCGAAAGAATTCGACGTGTGTTTCAAGGCCAACTGCGCCGGAGCCTTCTACGCCGCGCAGCAGGTCCTCCCCGCGATGGTGGAGGCGGGCCGCGGGACTATCCTACTCACCGGGGCGACGGCCGCCCTGCGCGGCTCGGCGCGCTTCTCGGCGCTCGCGGTGGGCAAGTTCGGTTTGCGGGCGCTGGCCCAGTCCATGGCGCGGGAGTTCGGGCCACAGGGGATACACGTCTCGCACGTCGTGATAGACGGCCAGATCGACACTCCCGGGATGCGTGAGGTGTCCCCGGGCCGCGAGACCCACACCATGCTCTCCCCCGACGCCATCGCCGAAACCTACTGGCAACTCCACTCCCAGGACATGAGCGCCTGGACCCTAGAACTCGACCTGCGGCCTTCGGTGGAGAGCTTCTGAAACTCGCGACGCAGAGCTGGGGAGAAGAGGGGCGACCGCCCGCCGTCCTCGTGCACAGCCTTACGGGCTCGGCAGAGACGTGGTGGCGGGTCGGACCTTGGTTCGCCGAGAACGGCTGGCACGCCGTCGCGGTGGACCTGCGGGGCCACGGCGCGAGTCCCAGGATGCGGGGTGGCGAGGGACTCGGAGACCTCGGCGACGACGTGTACGAAACGGTTACCGAACTCCTGGGCTCCGGCGCGGGCGTAGACGTTCTTGTGGACCACACGCTCGGCGCTCTGACCGCCATGAGGCTCTGCGAGGACGTGCCGGACCTCACCCGCAGTCTCGTGTTGGAGGACCCGCCGTCAGGCGGCAACGACCCGAACGCGAACGCGCGTGAGGTAGAGGAATGTGCATCCCGCGCCCGCGAAGACTCGCGGACCCTCGCTCGCGAGATACTGTCGGAGAATCCCTCCTGGGCCGAACGGGACACGATCAGCAGCGTGGCCAGCCTGCGCGACTGCGACGCCGGGGCGCTCGCTCGCTTCCGCCGCGATGAGCTCCGCGGGGATCTCGTAGCTCTGGCCGGCGCCATCCCGGTCTCGATGTTGCTCCTGCTGGGCGATGAGGATCTCGGTTCGGCGTTGCTCGCGAGCGAGCGCGCGGCGGCCGTCGCGAACATGCTGCGCCAGGGCTCGATCGAAGAACTCGAGGCCGGGCACAACATCCACCGCGACGACTTTGAGGGTTACGTCGGTGTTCTGGGCGACTGGCTTGGGGGCGCCGAAGATTAGAGATCTTAACGCCGCCTGGAGATCCTACCGGCCACCGAGACGAAAGCGCTCCGCTCGGCCCCGTCGTCCAGGGGCGCCAGCTCGAAGGTGTCGTCCACCTGGCGCAGGGCGCTCAGGAGGAGTTGGTCGGTGAGCCAGGGGTTCTTCGGCAGGAGCGAGCCGTGCATGTAGGTGCCGTAAGCGTTGAGACGCCTCGCGCCCTCAGTGCCGTCCTCGCCGTTGTTACCGTGGCCGACGACGACCTCGCCCAAGGGCTCGGTGTCGCCGAGGTAGGTGCGCCCGCCGTGGTTCTCGAAGCCCACTACCTCGCGAACTCCGCCGGTCTCCGGGGTGGGGACTCGAACCAGCACGTTCCCGATCAAGCGCTTCTCGTCGGGCTCGCGCGGCTCGGTGTGCAAATCGAAGATGCCGACGCCGGGCAGTTTCTCGCCCTCCGGGGTCTCGTAGTAGTGGCCCATGAGCTGGTAGCCGCCGCAGACGCCCAAGACGACGCCACCGTCCTCGACGATGTTGCGCAGGTCGGAGCCCTTTGAGCCGGAGAGGTCTTCGGCCAAGAGCGCCTGTTCACGGTCCTGGCCGCCGCCGAAGAGGAAGAGGTCGCAGCCGTTAGGTCGGACCTTCTCCCCGAGGCCCACATCCACGACTTCCACGGGGATGCCGCGCCACTCGCAGCGCTTCTTGATGGAGATCACGTTCCCCCGGTCACCGTAAAGGTTCATCATATCCGCGTACAGGTGGTGGATGGTCAACTCTATCCGCCGCACGGCGCAGTACCTCCCTTCGTGTGGGTCGCGGGGCGGTGTGGCCGCGCTCCTGTCGCCATCAGCGGCCCGGGGGCGCCGGTCTTGCGGGTCCCGTACCGTGCCAACCCGGTGCGACGGGCCGGGCGGGGGGATCACCGTCCCGCCCTGCGAGCCCGGCGGCCAGCGTCCCTGCGAGCTCCTCGGAACTCATCCCGGTGCTCTGATGCCGGAGGTTGCTTACCAGTTGCATCTCCCCGTCGGTGAGGTGGTAGCCGTACCGGGCGAGTGTACCTTCGAGGCCCTCCCTCGTCCGCTCCAAGAACTCCGGATCCGTAGCGGCCCGGCTCGCCAGCTCTCTCAAAACGTTCCCGCGCATCACCCCTCCCTCGAGTACGACCGTCATGGCAGCTTCCAGTTTCAGTGTATCTCAGCTCAACCGTAGCCTCCCCACGCGGCAGGGGGCCTTGGACGGCGCGGATGTGGGCGCCACTATACTCACAGGGCCTCCGATGGGGCGCCCGCGTCGGCCGTACCGTAGTATGCGACGACCCACCCAAGAGCCTCGCGCGATCGACCGCGGCACGGTGTGAGGGCCGTCGAACTCCCGGTAGCGTACCTCGTAACCCTCGCGCTCCAACCGCGGCACGATCCTTCGGCTGCAGCGCTCGATCGGGGACACACCATCGCGCGTGCCGTGGGAGACGAAGACGGGCGGCATGCCCCTGCGGGCCCCCGGCGACGCGAACCCTGGCGAGAACGCGATCACGCGCGTGAACAGGTCCCCGTTGGTCGGGCCGAGCGAGAGGGCGTAGGAAGCCCCGTCAGAGAAACCCACCACCGCTACCTTCTCAGCGTCCACCGCCAAGCGGTCGAACGTTTGCCCCAGCGACCGATCGATAAACACCACGTCTGGGCCGTAGCCGCCCACGAGCACGTCCCAGCTCCTCCCGCGCGACTCGGGTGCGAGCAGAATGAGGCCGGCCTCGTCGGCGAGGTCGAGAACGTCGGAGATGCCGCTTCGGGCATCGCCACCGGCGCCGTGCAGCGTGGGGGTAGCTCGCGTGTGGCAGCTTGCATAGAATCTCAGTACCGGCACATGAAAGGCCCCTTGGGCATCGAAGACTAGACGTCGCGGCGGTTCATAGAGGCTCGTACCGTCGGATGGGGGCCTTAGATGGGGGCCTTAATTGTCCTCCCAGAAGAAGTGGGTGTAGCCCAGCTCGCTGAGGGTCTGGCGGATCTCCAGCATCGCCGTGTAGGTCGGTAGCACGTAGAGCGTCTCGCCCGGCGGAGTCGCCTTCAGCGCCGCCTTTATGGCCTCCTTGCGGTCCGGGATGACTGGGCCGACCGGGAGCTCCGCGTACTTGAGCCTCACGGCCATGTCCTCAGCCCGGATGCCGCTGACGGTGAAGGAGGCGCCCTCAGCTGCGGCCTTGGCTGCACCCTTCGCCCTCGCGTCGGTCAACATCTCGAAGTCCACGTCCCACAACCAGGAGACGTCGCGGCCGTCGGCGTCGTTGTCGTTTATGGCGATGAGGACGTTCTTAGCGTCTGCGCCGGTAACGAAGGTGCGCAGGATCTCGTTGAAACCTACCGGGTTCTTGATGAGCAGCAGGAAGGCCTCGCGGTCACCCGCCTTTACCCGCTCCACCCTCCCGAACGCTCCCCCGAACTCCCTCAAGCCCTGCGAGATCTCGGCGAGTCCCACCCCGGACTCTGCGGCCACGGCGGCGGCGGCCAGGGCGTTGTAAACGTTGTACAGACCGGGCAGCCCTATCCTCACAGCCGTTTGGCCCTTGGGCGTCGAGAGCGAGAACTCAGCCCCCTTGGCCCCCTGGAGCCTCACCCTCAACGCCCGGTAGGCGAGCCCGGGCCGCGAGAAGTCGCAGCGCGGGCAGTTGTAGACGCCGACGTGCCCCATGTACACGATCTCGTAGACCAGCGCCGTCCCGCACACCGGGCAGTCCTTCGAGTCTGCCACATGCTGCAGGCGCCCGGTATCCAGGCTGGGCTCGTCCACCCCGTAGAAGATGGGCCTCCGCGTGGAGCGCCCGAGGCTAGCGACGAGTGGGTCGTCCGCGTTCAGTATCACCGCGCCGTCGGACGGCAGGTCCCCGAAGGCCGAGGCGATGACCTTGCCGGTGTAGGCCAGCTCCCCGTAGCGGTCGAGCTGGTCGCGGAACAGGTTCAGGACCGCGAGGATTTTAAGCTCCGCCTCGGCGGCCACCCGCGGCACGCTCGCCTCGTCGACCTCGAAGAGCCCGACCTCCGAGGCCGGTCTTCCGGCGAGGCCGGTATCCGAGACCAGCGCAGCGGTCACGCCGGTCACGAGGTTCGCCCCCGTCGAGTTGTTCACAGCCCGGATGCCGGCGGTCTGCAAGATCTTGGAGACCATCCGGGTCGTGGTCGTCTTGCCGTTGGTGCCCGTCACCGCCGCCGACCCCAAGGGCAGCCTCCGCGAGAGCTTCGTCAGTACCTTTGGGTCGAGCCTACGGGCCACCACCCCAGGTATCGTCGAGCCCCCGCCGGTTTTCAGCGTCCGGCTAGCGAACTGGGCCGACCGGGCGGCCAGTATAGCCGCAGAGAGACGCGAACCTGAAAAGATGCTCACGGCATGGATTATATGTACCCGGGCGCGAGCGTGTGGACCTGCTCAGAAGGATCCGCGTCCGCGACGCCCTCCGGAACCTGGCCGTTCTTCCGGGTGGCGCGGGCCGGGGGGTGCGGTACAAATACCGAATGGAGATCTTCGAGAACCTCTCGGCCAGTTCGAGGCTGGAGAGCCCTGAGCTCGACGCCTACTCGCGGGCGGTGCGGGACGTAACGGAGAAACTGGAGCCCACGGTGATCTCGGTCGGCCTGCCGGACGGGCGCGGCGGCGGGAGCGGGGTCATCCTCGGCACCGACGGTGGCTCCGCCACCGCCGTCACCAACAGTCACGTCGTGCGCGGCCTGCGCAGCCGGAGAGCCGGCAACGCTGGCGGCGAGATCCAGGTTACGCTCGCGGATGGTTCGTCGGTGACGGCGGAGGTGCTCGGTGACGACCCGCCGAGCGATCTCGCGGTGGTCCGCTTCGCCACCGAGGAGGAGCCAACGGTCGCCACGCTAGGCGAGGCGGGGGACCTCGTGGTGGGCCAGCTCGTCGTCGCCATCGGCAACCCTTTAGGCTTCCAGCGAAGCGTCACGACGGGGGTGGTGAGCGCCGTGGGGCGTTCGATCCGCGGCGAGAGCGGGCGGCTCATAGAGAACGTAATCCAGACCGACGCCGCCATCAACCCCGGCAACTCCGGAGGGCCGCTGGCTGACGCCTCGGCGCGGGTCGTCGGCATCAACACGGCGATCATCGGCGGCGCGCAGGGCATAGGTTTCGCGGTCCCGGTCTCGGGTAGCTTCCGGCGCGTAGTCTTCACCCTCGTTACCGAGGGCCGGGTGCGCCGCGCCTACCTCGGGGTGGTCGTAGAGAGCCGTCAGGCACGCGGCGGGTTCGGGGGCGGCGCTGGCGTCAGGACGGTCGCCCCCAACAGCCCGGCCGAGAGGGCCGGCGTGAAACCGGGCGACGTCATCGTTGGCCTCGGAGGGGAGCGCGTCCGCTCCAACGACGACCTCCTGAACCAGCTCGACGGGTCGGCCATCGGCCACGACGCCCCCCTGCGCGTCCTGAGGGGCAGCAGGGAGCTCACGCTCACGGTACGTCCCCAGGAACAACCAACAGAATAGAAGGCGTCGGGTTTCAGGCTACAGGCTTCGGGGAGCCGATGAAGGGAGCAGACGGCACCGCGCCTTCCGGAGTGAGCGGCGTGCCCGAGAGAGGCGACCCAGAGAAGCGAACACTTGCTGCCTTTAACCCGATGCCTGAAACCTGTAACCTGACGCCTATTTCCGACCCGAGGGAGGCCAACATGCCCGACGTGACGTTCGTGGTGCGCGACATTGCGGGCGCGGAGAGCGCCGAGAAGCTGGAGCGCGCCCTGACGCGGCTGGGCTCCGTCAACCTCGTCAACGTGGATTCGGAGAAGGGGCTGGTCGCCGTCTCTTACGAGGGCGGGGAGGCAGAGTTGAACAAGGTCCAGGACGCCATAGAGAATGCCGGCCACGAGGTCGAGCCCTCACCCGGCGCCGACCCTGACGTGAACTGAGCCGTGCCGGACGTCTCCGTGACCGAAGCGGCCCGCATCCTGGGCGTTCCCGAGGAGGAGGCGCGCGAGCTCGCCGACGCCGAGGGCAGGATCGCGCTGGAGACCGTCAGGAGCCGGGCCGGCGCAGCGGCCATCGCGCGGGAGCTCGCCCTCGCCCGCGAGGAGGTCGGCCGTCTGTCGGGCGAGCTAAAGGAGGTTCGCGCTTCGAACGCGCGGCTGCAAAGGGAGATCAAGGAGTCAGTCGAGGAGCGGCGGCGCCTCACGGACGAGGTTCTGGAGCTGCGGGCGGCGGCCGAGGAGCGGCTGATGCTAATGGAGCGCATCGAGCACATAGCTGGCATCGAGCAAGAGTTGAAAGAGAGCTCCTCAGAGCTCGAGCGCCTCAGGGGCAGGACATTTCTCTCCCGACTTCTTAACCGCTAGGGTAACCTACCGCCAGGGGACGCTTCCGGGTTCGAGCCGGAGACTCTTCTCTAGCCGGCGTGCGGCTCGGTTGCGCGCCGCGCCCACAGCCAGGCCACGGCGGTAAAGATCAAGGCGGCGGCGATCCCTATGATCCACTCGATGCTCTCGTAGGGCTCTAGGTAGTGGTGCAAGAACACGTCCGAGAAGAACATCTCGATCGCCAGGTACACTAGCAGCCCCGCCCCGAGGTAGACCAAGATGGGGAAGCGGTTCAAGAGCGAGGTCAGCAGCGTCGCGCCGAAGACGACGAGCGGTATCGTGGTCGCGAGCCCGATCACGAGCAGCGAGACGCTCACTTCACCGCCGATCCTGGCGGCCTGAACCAGCGCGATCACATTGTCCAGCGACATCACCGCATCGGCCACGATGATTATCTTGATGGCATCCCAGGCGCTCTGGCCGGCCTCGATCTTGCCCTCCTCGGGCTCGCTGTCGTGAATGAGCTTCCAGGCTATCCAGATCAAGAGCAACCCGCCGACTACCTGGAGAAACGGAATGTCCAGAAGGACAGTAATGATCGCCGCGAAGATCAACCTGAGGATCACGGCGCCTGCCGCCCCCCAGATGATGGCCCTGCGGCGGTTGGCGCCTTCGAGGGTGCGGGCCGCCATCGCGATGACCACGGCGTTGTCGCCCGAGAGGATCAGGTTGACAACCAGAACCGCGACGAGGCCGCCGAGCCACTCCCCGGTCATAAAGTCCATCTACCCTGCCCTCCCTTTCACCTCAGGCCTAAGTGCGGGTGGTCATCTTACCAGGAAAGTACCCCTCCCGTGGGTAGCCCCGAAACGACCCGCCTCTCATCCCCTGACGAGGGCGACGACCGCGGTCACAACGAACACGATATAAAGTGACCCGGCGCCGAGCATGACGAAAGCCCGGAGCGGGGCCCTGCGCAGCAGGAACCCCAGAAAGACTATGCCGGAGAGGATGGCGAACACGGCGGCGAGGGCGGACAAAAAGTCGAGCTGCCACGGCGTGAACAGTATACCGATCGAGACCGGGATGGTGCTCTGGAAGACCATCGCCCCGGTGATGTTGCCGACGGCGAGGGTGTCCTTGTTTTCCCTGAGCCAGATGACCGAGTTGAACTTCTCCGGCAGCTCGGTCGCCAGCGGCGCCAGGACCAGTGCGATCAGGCCCGCCGGGATGCCCACGGCCGTCGAGATGTGCTCGACGGCGCCCACGAAAAAGTGGGCGCCAGTGCCCATCACCGCGATAGTTCCCAGTAGCTGCGCCGCAACGGCCCACGTCGGCGCCGGGGACCGCGAGGGCCAGAGCGTGAGGTTCGACGGGGCCTCCCCCTCCTCTGGCTCGTCGTCCTTCTTTAGCGTGCGTACCACGTAGAAGACGTAGGCCGCGAGCAGGCCTATCGCCAGCAAGATCTTCAAGAACAAAGGCAAGGACACGATGCCCGCCGCGGCGGCCAGGGTGAAGCAGACGAGGAAGAACCCGAGGTCGGGGATGGCGGTCTGGCGGTCGGTCGTGATCTCGCTCCCCGTCGACCTGCGACCCCGGTAGGTCAAGGCCGCCGCCCCGACGATGAACAGGGCGAGCGTCGCGAGCAAAAACGGGGCGCCCAGGATCGCGCCGATGCCTATCTCGCCGGCGGCGGCCCCGCCCGTGCCCAGGATCACGGCCCCCAGGATGGCGACTATCGGGATCATGGTCTCCGGCAGCGCCGTCCCCACCGCCGCGAGCAAGCTCCCAACCGCCCCCGCCCCAAGGTTCAGCCGCTCGCCCAGGATCTCGACTGCGTTCGTGAACAGGATCGCGGCCCCCAGTATCACCGCCAGGGAGAGCACCAGCTCGATTATCGTCATGAAACCTTCTTTCGTTCGGAGGGACAGGGACGGGCTGGATTCTTACCCCTTGGCACGCGTACTATACCCAGACGCGCAGCCCCTGACCCGGAGGACATGGACGATCTCGAGAAGACCCTGGCCGCCGTCGCGAGCGGCGACCTCTCCCCCGCCTCGGCCGCCGAGCGCCTGAAGGGCGGCGAGGTCCGCTACCTGGACGAGTTCGCCGTACTCGATCTCGGCCGCGCCCACCGCAAGGGCGTCCCCGAGGTCGTCTACGCCCGCGCCAAGAGCCCCAACCAGGTAGCCGCGATCTGCGCGGCCCTCCTCGACTCCAGAGAACGCGTGATCGTGAGCTCCCCCACCCCCGAGCATGAGGAGAAGATCCGCGAGACCCTCCCGGACACGCCGCTCCGGCGGGCCGGTCGCTCCATCGTGGTGGGGTCCGGCGAGCCCGAGCCGACCGGCGGCCGCGTCGGGGCCCTAAGCGCTGGCACCTCCGACCTGCCGGTGCTGGAGGAGGCGCTCGCCGTGGCCCGCGAGATGGGCGCCCGGGTGATGAGCTTCCACGACGTCGGGGTGGCCGGCATCCACCGCCTCGTTGCGCCGCTGGAGGAACTTGGGGACTTTGACCCGGACTCCCTGATAGTAGCCGCCGGCATGGAGGGCGCGCTGCCGAGCGTGGTCTCGGGTCTCATCGCCGTGCCGGTGATCGGGCTACCGACCTCCACCGGTTACGGCCTCGGCGGAGACGGGACCGCCGCGATCCTGGGCATGCTCCAGACGTGCTCTCCGGGCCTCTCGGTCGTGAACGTGGACAACGGGGTCGGCGCCGGGGCCACGGCCGCCCTCATCGCCAACCGCGCGGCCCTCGGCCGTACCACCCGCCGCAATAGCCACGAGCCCGACTGAGAACACGGTGCGCGCCTTTGTCGCCGTCTTCCCGCCACCCGAAGTCCAAGAAGCACTGTACCGCACGGCGCTCGCCCTGCCGTCGGGTGAGGCCTTTCGACTCACCGTCCCCGAGAAGATCCACCTGACCCTCAAGTTCCTGGGCGAAATCTCGGAGGAAGCTCTGGGCTGGGCGAAGGTGTCCCTTGACCCGATGTGCGAGGGCCACGAACCGTTCGAGGTCTCGATCTCAGCTTTCGGGGTCTTCCCCTCCGAGAGAAAGGCCCGCATCCTCTGGGTCGGCGTAGGCGAGGGCTCGGAGCGGTTGCGCGACCTGGCCGGTGACGTGCAGAGCGCCCTGGCGGCCGTCGGTTTCGAGCGGGAGGATCGGTCTTACGTACCCCACCTGACCCTCGGCCGGGCTCGCGGTCGTCCGGTAGGGTTCGACGCCGGCAGGGTACGAGCACCGGCGCTCCGGTTCACGGTTTGCGGTGTGGACCTGGTAGAGAGCGTGCCCGGAGCTACCTACTCCGTCCTAAAAGCTTACGCCTTTTAGAAGGCCGTGATTAGGGGCCCGATGGACATGATGATAAAGAGGAGTACCAGGATCATAACGACTATGGCTATGAAGTTACTCCCGCTCATCCGATTCGCACTCCTGCGTTGGTATCCATCTGCCGGACAATTCTAGCCGCTCCTGGACGCGGCCGCCAGAGCCGGGCGCTCAGAGCTCGTTGGCATAGAACACCCGGCGCTCCGGCGCCGGTGCCCCGCCCTCGGATAGCCTCAGGCGCAGCGCGTGGAACTCCTCTACCTTCTCCGAGATCAGCCGGACGATGGGGTCGGGGTCCGAGCGAAGCTCTAATATAGTCTCCAACACCGCCCCCACGCTGACCTGCTCCACGCCCCCAGCCGGACGCGGCTCCTTGTAAAAGATCCGGCACTCGTAAGAGGCCTTCGCGTCGTCGTGGATGACCAGGACCATCTCGGGCCTCGCCGTCGCCAGCGGGGGTGCGTTCTCTAACTCGTACATTACCCTCCGTCGTCGGTACACTTCCCGCTGCAACTCTTCGCCCACGATCTCCGTGAACCCATCACCCTCGATTATAGAATGAGCTTCATCGCGGGCCCTCTCGGCCTCCCGAACCCAACGGGCCACCCCGGCGAGATCCAAACTCACACCGCACACTGGACACCGATACAAGGACCCGGCACCCCTCAAGCCCCCCAGGTGCAGGCAATTTTCGACCAGGTCAGCCATGTGGACCAGTATTTTACTCGTTTCCCGCCCCTGCGCGACTCTCACCCTGAGCGCGGGGACATCCTATACCTTAACCTCAATTAGATATATATCGGAGTCGCTGGTGGCAACGACGGCGCCGGCGGCTAGGGTGTCCGGTAGGGATCTTCTCGGCGAGATCCTCCGGCGTTTTACCGGCAAACGGGTCGTTGCTCGTCGCCGTTACCTTTGTGAACCCCGCCGTTGAAGGACGCCTCCTGTTTCTGGCGGTAATCTTTCGACCCGATGGGTAGGTACGTTTATCTCGTTCAAATCTCTACCTCGTGTAGAGTTTGAGTGGCCGGCCCATCGGATCGCGGGGCGGCGGTTCTGGTATTTTCTGGCTGTGGTTTTCGGTGGAGGAGAGGCTCACCTGGTGCTCAACCCGGCGGCCGGCAAGGGACGGGCGGGGGGGCGGCTCACACTCGTCTCGCGATTCCTGGAGAAGCGGGGGGTGAGTCCGGTCTGGCACGCCACTGAGGGGCCGGGGCACGCCGGTGAGATTGTGCGGGGGCTGCCAGAGGGGGTTCCCGTGGTCGCCGTCGGCGGAGACGGAACGGTGCACGAGGTGGCGGCGGCGTGCGTCGGAACGCGCCGCGTCATGGGCGTCTTGCCCGCCGGCAGCGGCAACGACTACGTCAAGGCCTTAGGTGCTGGCACGGACCTCGCAAGGGCACTCGGGGTTCTCGTCGGGGGGAGGGTCCGCGTCGTGGACGCGGGGGAGGTAAACGGGGTCCGGTTCAACAACGGCCTCGGGGTCGGCTTCGACGCCGAGGTCGCCGCCGGTGTGGCCGAGGCACCGAATTACCTTGGGGGGACCGGAGGGTATGCGTGGTCGGTGGGCCGATTGCTGTGGGGCTTCCGGTGCCACGAGGCCAGCCTCGTTCTCGACGGGGAGATTATCGAGGCCAAAACGATACTCGTCGCTGTGGCGCTCGGCACCACGTACGGCTCCATCTTTCGACTCGCGCCCGGGGCGGTCCTGGACGACGGCCTCTTTGACGTGGTCTGGTCCGAAGAGGTGAGCCGGGCCGAGGTTTTGCGGCTCATCCCGGCGGCGCTTAGGGGCACGCTCGGGAACCACCCGAAGGTGCACGTGGCCCGCGCGCGGGAGGTAGCGTTGGATATGGTGGAGGAGATCCCGGCGCACGTGGACGGCGAGATGCTGGGCCCCACCAGCCACTTCCGGGCGCGCGTGCTGCCGGGAGCGCTGCGCGTCGTGGCGCCGTAGGCCGCAGAGAAGATTGGCATCCGGAACAGTTCTGCGGCGCCTTGTGTCCCCCATGCTTCGTGGCGAGGTGGGCGTCGGCCTCTCGGTTGGGGTAAGAGGCATGGCGGTTCGCGTCGCTGTTAAAGCACTATTAAAGAGCCGACCGTTGTGGTAAAACGCATTCTGCACTTACGGGTGCAAGGACGTGTTTTCGAGTATCAGAGGGTTCGGCGAGAAGATGAGAGCGTTCGTGTTTCCGGGTCAGGGCGGCGGGGTGTCGGAGCCTGCGGCGGAGCTTGTGCCGAGGATCCGGCGGGTCGTAGGAGAGCGCATCCCGGATCAGGTCAAGATCTTCGCCCGCGCAGCCCGCGACGCCGACGAGAGCCGAGACCTCGAGGTGCGCCCTGACGTCGTGGCCGGACACTCGCTCGGGGAGTACGGCGCGGCCTACGCCGCCGATTGCTTCGAATTCGAGACCGGCCTCTGGCTGGTGGCGCAAAGGGACCGCTTCCTCGCGGAGGCCGCCAAGGAATGCCCGGGCGGTATGGTCGCCATCCTCAAGGCGGACCCGGCCGAGGTCGAGAAGGTGCTCGGCGAATCCGGAGGGCCGGTGGTCGCCAACTACAACTCGCCGCGCCAGACGGTCGTCTCCGGGCTGCGCGACGCTCTGGGAGACGCGGTCTCCAGGGTCCGGGGCCGCAAGGTGCCGCTGAACGTCTCTTTCGCCGCCCACTCGCCTTACGTGGCGGCGGCCGGCGAGAAGATGCGCGGGGTCCTTGATTCGGTCGAGTTCCGCGTGCCACAGGTCCCCGTCGTCAGCGCCATGGATGGGGCGATTCTCACGAGCGCGGAGGCCGTCAAGGAGGCACTCAAGGGTCAGATGGTCGCCCCCGTGCGTTGGGTCAAGGTCGTCGAGACCCTGGCAAAGATGCGGGTGGAGGAGTGGATCGAGCTCGGTGGCGGAGGCGTCCTCACCCGGATGCTCAAGGACTTCGAGCTGCCCTCCTTAAGCGGCATCACCTTCGAGGATTTGCGATCGCGTCTCTACGGGCAGGCCCAGAACCTCTTGCCGCGCAAGGACGACGGAGAAGCCTCTCCCCAGAGCTAGTGAACGTCTTCGACGTTCAGGGTATCCTGGTCTTTGGCGGAAACGCTCGCCCTCACCCCCGCGAAGTCTTACAGAGACTCGCGGAGAAGATGGACCATCGCGTCTAGCTATGGTCGAGCGGAGCCTCCTACGCGGCGAGGGCGGCGAGCCTCCTGGATGTGCTACGCACCGTCTTGGGCTGCTTCGGATGGTACGTTCCCCGTCCGTGGGCGTAGACTTTATCGTGGACGATGACACCGGCATGGCCAACCGCTTCGGCGGGTACACTGAATCCGCGTTCGTGGGAGACCCCGAGGACCGGGAGCTCCTGAGCCTACCCAGAGCAGTCGAGGCGTTAGACCCGGAGAGGGTCGCTTGGCCGAACTGACGATTCCATACTGGGAGATCGCCCTACGCCTCCTCCTGACGGTCGTGCTGTGCGGCGCCATCGGCTTCGAGCGCGAGGTCCGCGACCAGCAGGCCGGGTTCAGGACGCACATCTTGCTCGGCCTCGGGGCGACGCTTTTCACCCTGGTCTCGGCCTACAGCTTCGAGCCGTTCACGCGGGCGGCTTTAGGGAGCGGCGGCCTGCAGTTTGATCCTACGAGGATCTCCGCCCAGATCGTCACCGGCGTAGGCTTTCTGGGGGCGGGCGCCATCATCCGTCGGGGAGGGGAGGTGCGAGGTCTGACCACCGCCGCGAGCCTGTGGGCCACGGCCGCCATCGGCATGACCGTCGGCGCAGGTTACCTGTTCGGCGCGGCGGCGACCACCGCCCTCGCCAGGGCCACGCTCTACGCCCTGCGCAGCTTCCACTCCTCCGTCATCTACCCGCTGCGCCTCGACTCGGCAGGCCTGGAGATCACCCTCAATGAACCCGATAGCGGGCCCTAGGACGCGCTCGAGGTCCTCCGGCGCCACGGCAACACCGTCCGCACCGTCGACGCCGAGATAGACGAAGAGCGCGCCCTCTACAAGCTCCAAGTTCGCATCCCCCCACCCCACAACGTCCATCCGGCCCTCGCCGAGCTCACCGGCCTCCCTGAGGTCTCCCGCGTCTTCCTGATGGGCCTCAGGGAACACGCGTAGAGAGAAAGAAAAAGACCGGGGCGTAAACCCCGGCCAATTCGAAGCCTGGTGCCTTTAACTTGATACCTACCTCCTCGCCTCGGCCTCCGTCTCGGCCTCGGCCTCTTCCTGGGTCACCGCGCCACCGGAGACCTGGACGATCTCGTTCTCGATGGAGGAGACGCTACCGTCCATGCCAGACCAGACGCCGATGGAGAAACCCTCGTCAACCGGCTCGCCGATCTTCTGCCCGAAGGAGACCTCGTCGCCCTCGGAGATGAGCGGGATTGCAGGTTTGAGAAATCGGCCGCCGAGCGGGATACTCACGCCGCTGACCTTGCCGACCAGCGAGATAACGCCGTCCGGTTTCTTGGTCTTGATCTCGGCGTACTCCTTGGAGGCAACGCCCTTCGGAATGACGAGGAACCCATTGGTGGTGCGCCTGACGTAGGCGTCGCCCTCGCCTAGAGACTCTATACCCATCTCGTTCAAGTACGGCCCGCCGTCGATGACCGAGAGGTTGCCGGCCTCGGCCTCGACGTCTACCCCCGCGAGCTCGAGAAGCTCCGTGGCCGATGATCCGAGCGGCGCCTCGAAGAGCTTGAGCTCGAGATCGGGCCCGAAGACCTGCAAAAACTTGGTCGTGACCGGCTTGCCGAGAAAGAGCGCGTTGTAGATGTTCAGCAGAGTCTCGGAGTTGTTGACGATGTGCCCGGCGTCGAGCGGGAGGCCCGGGCGCTTGTTGCCGTCGGGCATCTCGACCCGGCGTGGCACCCACTTCTCTTTGTCTTCGTTAAAGATGTTCTTGATGAGCGTCTTCTCCTCGCCCATCGAGTACTTGTCAGGCACGAGGCTAACGGAGTAGAGCCCGTTGGCCTGCTCCTTGTAAGGAGAGAACCACTCCTCATCCTTGAAGTGGACGCCCATGATAACGTGCTCGATTTCAAAGATGGTCTTCATCGCGTCGAAGAGCTCGAGGAACTCGTCGAAGTACTCCCGGTGGACCATCTTGTCCGCCCAGTAGCCCGGCTCCGACTCGGTGCAGTTCACGATCAGGTTCGGCTGTGGGTTCTTCCACTTGAAGTAGGTCGGAAAGCCACCGCCGCCGGCCCCAACGATGCCCGCCTGGCGCATGATCTCGACCGCCTCATCCCTGCTAAGGGCTTTTACCTCCTCAAGAGTACGCTGCTGTAACTCAGCCAAGATTCTTTCCCTCCGAACACTCTAGACACCAGATACTTGCCGTTACAAATGGCTCCCAACTATTACAGTTAGTATAACCTTTGCGCCTTTGTGTTGCTAGTTCGAGACTGCTCCGTCTGCTACACTTTCCGATGTCTATGAAGCTCTCCAGGCGCAGCGCCAACATCCTTCTCGCGATCGGTGTCTACATGCTCCTTACCTGGGGGACGCGGGTTTTCACCTTCCTGAGCGAGTTCCGCGCCGGAACGCTGGTGGCGCCGGGCGTCCACTTTTCACTCGTCGTCATCGGTCTGTGCATCGGTATCTACCTAACATATCTCGGCGTCGCGGGCCGCAGGGCAACGCGCCGGTAGGCCTCAGGGTTTTGAGTTCGTAGCTCGTCGGCGGGTGACGGCCGACGGCTGACAGTACGGCAGATCAACGACTCTGGTGAACATCGCGCTATCGGGCTTCAGTTTCTGGGGCCGTTCGTGGCGCGTTTAGGGTGCCTCGGAAAACGATGCGTCGGAAAGGGAAAGGGCCTGTGGCCTGAACCCTGATGCCTGGATTACCAGCCTTGCGGGTAGTCTAGCCTGCTCTCCTGGGGGTCCGGCAGGTCGGCGGCGGAGTAGTTGGGAACGGCACGGCGCAGCAGCTCGAGGGATTTGCCAGCCTCCTGTCCGCGGGCGTGGAAGACCATGGCGTCCACCAGCTCGGAGAGGTCCGAGTCGCCGGGCGGGCTCATGTTCTCCGATGAGAGCCGGAAGACCATCTGGTGGGCGGTCGGCTCCCTCTCCTCTCCCTCCTCGAAGAGCTCCTCCTTGAGCTTCTCTCCAGGGCGGAGGCCTACGAACTTGATCTTCACGTTCGGTGCGCCCATTATCTCGATCATCTTGTGGGCGAGTTCGGTGATGGCGACGGGCCGCCCCATCTCCAGGACGTAGGTCCCGTAGCCCTCGGCCATCGCCCCGGCTTGCAGGATCAAGGAAACTGCCTCGGGGATGGTCATGAAATAGCGGATCATGTCAGAGTGCGTGACGGTCACCGGACCCCCGGCCTCTATCTGCTGGCGGAAGGCCGGCACGACGGAGCCGCGGCTACCGAGCACGTTCCCGAAGCGGACCGAGGCGTAGACCGTCTGCGGGTACTCCTCGGCCAAGTTTTTGACGACCATCTCCGCCAGGCGCTTGGTCGCGCCCATCACGTTGACAGGGTTGACGGCCTTGTCGGTTGAGACGTTTATGAACTTGCTCGCCCCGTAGGCCCCAGCTGCGCGGGCGACAACGAGCGTGCCGAAGACGTTGTTGACCACGGCCTCCGTGGCCTGCAGCTCCATCATCGGGACGTGCTTGTAGGCGGCGGCGTGAAAGACGAGCTGCGGCTGGAAGCGCTCGAAGACGAAGCTGATGCGCTCCGCGTGAGTAACGTCGCCGACGAAGGTCTCCGCGTCGAAGAAGTCGTCCCGGTGGAGCTCCTCATCGAGGTAGTAGAGGCCGCTCTCGTCGCGGTCGAGCAGGGCGAGCTTCGCGGGTCCGAGGCGCGAGATTTGTCGGCTCAGCTCCCTGCCTATAGAGCCACTCGCACCGGTCACGAGGACCCGTTGGCCGTTGATGTAGCCAGAGAGGGCATCGAGGTCTATGTCCACCGGCTCGCGGCCCAGGAGGTCCTCTATCTGGAGCTCGCGCAGCCTGATGGCCCCCTCGGCCAGAAACTCCCCGAGGTCGGGCATAACCTTTACCGCGGCGGAGGCGCGGATGGAGGTACGCCAGATCCAGTCCATCTCCTCCCGGCTGGCCTGCGGCGTCGCGATGATGATCTGGTCGATGCCGTGCCGGGAGATGAGGGCTTCGAGATCCTCGACCACCCCCAGGACCGGCGCGCCTTCTATGTGCCGGCCGACCTCAGCGGGCGACCCGCTGACGAAGCCCACGACTTGCGTCTCCGACGCTGCCGTGCGCCAGATGTGTCCGGCGAGCGCCACGCCGGGTTCCCCCGTCCCCACGATGGCCGTCCGCGTCCGGCGGCCAACCTCCCGCAAGGAGAGCTCGTAGAAGACGCGCGGGTAGAGCCGAACGGCTACGAGTTGGACGTACGCCAGGATCGAGCCGACGACGACTACCCCGAGCGGCACGGGCCTGAGAACCCGGAAGATCTCGCCCGCCGCGACGTCGGCGATAAAAAGCCCACCGGCGGCTAAAGCCGTCGCGCTCAACACCCGGACACCCTGGTAGATGCCCGTGTAGCGGAGGATGCTCTGGTAGACCCCACTCGCGTTCAGGAGCAAGACGAACGAAAGGGCCGCGAAGATCGCGAACGGCCAGAACATGAACCAATATACTTCTGGCACCCGCCCGTCGAACCGGAAGAGCAACGCGACAGCGAACGACTCCATGACTATCAGGGCGTCTACGAGCATCGCCGCCGCACGCCTGAAGGCGGGGGGCGAGCGGTGGAAGGCCCGCTGCAGCCGGTCTACCGGTCTTATGAGCCGCTCCCCCATCCTCTGCATCAGCCACATAGTCCTACATTCTAACTTCTGTAGCTAGATGTGACCAACAGGGTCAGCCCGTAGGGCCGATCAGGCGCGGCAGTGCCGCGAGCAGCCCGCAACACGCCAGCGCCAGGCCCGCGCCGGCGACCGCCGCCACCCCACCTTCAGCCACCAGGAGCGCCGCGAAGCCCGCGATGACACTCGCCCCGTAGTAGAGGTTGCTCGTGCGCCGGTGCATGCCGGTCGTGGGGGTTATTCGCTGATAGATGTGCTCTCGGTGCGCGAGAAAGATGTTCTTGCCCACCCCCGTTCGCAGCCGCCTGAGGATGGTGTAGGAGGTGTCGAAGAGGTATGGCGTGAAGATCAGTACGCAGGCGACGAAGCCAAAAGGCGTCCACCCCCCGTCGACAGGCACGGGGGCGTAGAGCGCGACCGCCGCCAGGCAGAAGCCCAGGAAATAGGCCCCCGAGTCGCCGACGAAGATCGAGGCTGGGTGCACGTTCCAGATCAGGAACCCCGCCGTCGCCCCGGCCAAAACGGGCAGGAAGGCCCCTGCCTCTCCCGCGAGGGGGGCGAGAAAGAGGACGTTCACGAGCGCGACGCCCCCCGTGAAACCGTCTATGCCGTCCATGAAGTTAAAGGCGTTGCACAGGGCTACAACCCAGATCACCCCCACGGCGAACGCCAGGACACGTGTGGCCCCGGAAGTATCGGCGAGGACCTGCGGCGGGTAGAGGAGCAGGAGGCCCGAGGCGAGAAGAGCCTGGGCTGCGGCCTTCGCGCCGAAGTGCAGGTTGCCCAGGTCGTCAGCGAGGCCGACGCCCCACATCAGGGCCGCCGCGACGAGCAGGGGCCACGCCTCTCGGAGGTCGCCACCGAGGCCCAACAGCGCGATGCCGGCCAGGGTCCCGGCAAAGATCGCGACCCCGCCCAGCCGGGGCGTCGGGACCTCGTGCGAGCTGCGGAGGTTCGGCACGTCGAGCAGGTTCCGGCCGACGGCGAAGTTTACGAGCAGTGGTACGAGCGCGCCCGAGATCAGGAAGGCCACCCCGCCGGCGACCACAGCGCCGTTCACGGGCGCACCACTCCCAGCTCCCGCAGGCGCGCGACCTCAAGGGCGACGCCCTCCCGGAAGGAGCGGGGCGCGTACCCGAGCTCCCGCCTGGCTTCCTCGTAGGGGTAGGCCTTGTCCTCCCGAAGCCTGAGCACCTGCTCGGAGCCGACCGGCAGTGGCAGTCGCAGCTTCTCCGCCGCGCCCAGGAGGAGGCGGACGGGCTCCAGTGGCAACCGGACGATGCGGGGCTTCTTTCCCAGCGCCCCGGCTGCGGTCTTCACCAGATCCAAGTAGGTCAGGGACTCCCCGCCGGGCAGGTCGTAGCTCCGGCCGACGGCCGACAGCCGTACGAGGGCCTCGTACACCCCCCTGGCGCAGTCCTCGTGGTAGACCGGCTGCCAGAGGTTCGTTCCGGGGCCGAACATTGGGAAGACAGGAGCGCGGCCGAGAAAGCGCAACAAGCGCTGCACGTTCTTATCCCGCTCGGAGCCGTAGATCATGGAGGGCCGCACTATCGTCCAGTCGAGCCCGCTCCTGCGCACCACCCTTTCCATTCTGAGCTTCGGGCCCGCGCGGAACTCGTAGGAGGAGTGCACGCTGGTGCTACCCACCACCACGACCCGTCCCACGCCGGCCCGGCGGGCCGCCTCAACGACAGGCTGAGCGTACTCTATCCCCGCGACGTGCAACAGGGCGTCCGTGCCCTGTAACGCCCTGAGGAGATCCTCCTCATTGGCGGCGTCCCCGCGGAAGATCTCCGCCCGCTCGGCGTCGAGGCGCGAGGCGTTGGGGCTACCGGCGCGAAGAAGGCAGCGCGCCTCGTGGCCCTCCGCCAGCAGTAGCTTCAGGAGCTCGCCCCCAAGCAGACCAGTAGCACCAGTGAGAAGGACCCTCATCCGGGCGTCCCGGGGCTCACGGGACCAGTGTTAGGGTGCCCGAATTGGGCGCGGAGGTTCGTTTCGTGCCCCTAACCGGTCTTCTCGCCCTCCCCGGAGGGCTGTTGCCCGCCAGTAGCCTCGAACACGTGCACCGTTAGCGCCGCGTTCACCTCGTTTTTTGTGACGACGTACTTGACCTGGGCCTGCTGGCCCTCCTTGATCCCGTCCATCTCGACCTTCTTACCGTCGAGATCTATCTCGGCGGTCTTCCTCACGTTAAAGGCCAGCTTCTTGGCACCATCCACCTGATTGGCCTGCCGCAAGACCAGCCTCCGCCTGTCCGGGACCACGGCCTTTACCTTGCCGAGCGCTATCTTCTTCTGCGGGGCCGCCTTTTTGGGGGCCCCGTCGCCCGGTTTCTTCTCTGCGCTGTCCTGCGACCCGTCGCCCCCGCAACCCGCAAGAAGGCCCGTCAGCAGGACAAACACGACCAGGTAGACCAGTGCGGCTCTTCCATGGGGATGCATCGGATCTCCTTCCTCATGAAACGTCTCGTCGCGCCAAATTACCAGAGGAGCCGAAGGTTTATCAACCGGGACGCAAGCGGGAGCGTCCGGCCTCGATCGGTTACCGTGCGCGCGAGAGTGAAAGTTATCGTGGCTGCGAGCTGATCGAGGTAGAGACAGAGTGACCTTCTGTGCAGGTTCAATAAAGCAGAGAACGAAGGTATCGTAAGAGAGCGCCACAGCGTTATCATGGGATCTGAACCAAGCGGCCCCACCTTGACCTGCTACCTGCTCAACAAGCTGCCTAACACAGTGACCCTTTCGGACCCTTATCTTCGAGCAAATTCGAAGGAGATCTCCCAGACCACCATGCTGTCAGCGATGACTTTGAGTGTACTTCAGCATGTGTAAGAAGGTGCTTAAGCACGAAACCCTACGCACCAAGCATGTGGGCGGAGCCGGTGCCCGATAGTACTAAGGGGGAGGCAGGTGACGTCCGTAGCCGTATCGTGGTCAAGGAAACATACCCGTAGGTAAAGAACTCCGGTCCGACTTCTACCTGGCCATATAGCAGCCAGCGTGTTCACCGCTTTGCTCCCGGCCCTGGTGAAGCGGTTCCTGTGCTAGGCTATCGTGCGAAATCCATTGGCTATCATGGTGTCATCAGACAGCACACGGCGGGCCAAGCGCAGGGAGAATACCCTTGCGCAAGACAGGTACGACGCCGAGTTCGTCGCGCAGGTCAAAGGAAGAGGGAAGGCGCCGACAAGATAGGCCGGCGGTTGGGAAGGCCGCACTGCACCTTCGAACGCTACGAGCAGGAGCTGCCGGGCATCGCACAATCCGCTACGAGGACATATGCGACTTCTACGGCAAGGAGCTGCAGTAAACTGCAGGCAGGGCGGCCTTTATTAGAAGGCCGCCCTGCCTGCAGCGGTCGGCTAAGCGCTTAGCTTGTTTGGGTTTCGGGGGAGGCTGGAGGGGCTCCCCTCTCGTGCAGCCCGCCGCCTTCCTTCGGCCCGTACTCTTGCCGGCCACCCATCTCCGATAGCCGCCCGCTCTGGAAGCGTGCTTCGCCCACCCATTCTTTCCACAGGTACGACTCCCACAGCGGGTAGGGGATCTCCCCGTCCGGCGGGTCTTCGGAGAGGCGCCCGGCGCAGTGGTGCCAGAAAGAAGCGTAGCCCCCGAAGCGGTCGTCCAGGCGGGCTGTCTCGTCGTAGTAGGACTCGGCCAGGTAGGCCATAGAGACCGTGGGCACACGGCCTACGGAGCGGGCGTGAACCCTCTCGCCAACGCCCGGGGGCTTGAAGGAGGCGTCCACGCCGAGGAAATCGTAGACACCCCCGAGAAGCTCTGACGGGAAGAAGTGGACGTCCTCCAAAAAGCCCAGGAAGATCCGGTTTTCGGGGTAGAAAGAACCCCAGTTCTCCAACGTCCCAAAGTAGTCGGTCCTAGCCCGGGATCCCTCGCGGTCGAAGAGGCGGCGCAGCCTCCCGGCGTCGTCGGAGCGCTCGCCCGTTCGGTCAAGGCGCATCACCGCCTGAGACCACGCCCGCTCGATAGGGTTTCGCAACATGAGTATGATCTTTGCGTCCGGCGCGAGGGCGTGGACGTGGGCCACGACGTCGCGCCCGAGCGTGGAGTAGGCCGGCGTGATCTCGCCGGTCACCCTGCCCCTGCCGGGCTCGAAGAGCGAAGCGTACCACCCATCGTCGGGGCGGGCCGCGTAGTACTTGAGGTCCCAGAGAAAGGCTTGTTTCGAGAAGTATTTAAAGTGTCGGGCCGATCTCCGTCGAACCTGCCGGCGCCACCGGCGGTCCCTGTCACTCTTGCCGGAGATTTTGCGGAAGATCCTGGAGAAGGGGTTCGCAGGCTCCTGGATCCTCTCATCGAAATAATGGAGTTCCTTGATGGAGGGCATCCAGATCCCGGGGTGGGCCTGGAGGTTGCGGCTCAACCACGTCGTTCCCGCCTTCTGCGCCCCTATCCCGATAAAGTGCGGGTACAACAGGCTACCTTAGGGTGAGGCGGCGCGGACAGAGTAGAGGGGGCCACTCTGCGGCGAGATCCCGGCCGCCCCATCCCACTCCCTCCAGAGGCGGGACTCGTAGAGCGGATACGAGAGCCGATCATCGGTCGGCTGGTCCTCTTCCATCAGGCGCTCGGCGCAGTAGAGCCAGAAAGAAGCGTAGCCCCCGAACCGCGCGCTCAGGCGCTTGAGGTCCCCATGATAGGATCGGGCCAGGTACGAGGCGAACCTCGCGGGCATGGTTTCCTGGAAGCCCGAGTGGATCTTGCGTTTGATGACGTTGTGCTCGGAGAAGGCGTCCACGCCGAGAAAACCGTAGAGACGGCGGAGCAGCTCTTCCGGGAAGAAGTGGACGTCCTCGAGGAAGCCGACGAAGATGCGGTCCTCCGGGTAGAAAGAGCCCCAGTTCCCAAGCGTCCTCATGTAGTCGGTCATCAGGCGGGAGCGGCCCCGGTCAAAGCGCCGGAAGACCCTCTTGTCCTTCAAGGTATCCCAGGAGCGGCCCCGGACCCTGAGCCCCATATCCATCGCCGACCAGGGTCGCTCCAGCGGGCTGCGCATCATGAAGACGATCTTCGCGTGCGGCATGACGTCGTGGACGTGGGAGATCCTAGCCCGGTCCAGGATCGAGTAGTCTGGCGTGGTCTCGCCCGTGATCTTGCCCTCCCCCCGCTCGAAGAGTGACGCGTACCACGCGTCGGTGGGCCTGACGAGAAAGTACTTGAGGTCCCACGCCACGTCCTGCCATTTCAGATCTTTGGGGGACTGCTTGAGCCTGGACTTCGCCTGCCGCCGCCAGCGTTTGTCGGCGGGCGCCTCCCCGCGGAGCCTCTTCAGGAGGCCGCCCTCAAGCTCTATCTTCTCGTCGAAGTAGTGGAGCTCCTTCTCCGGGGGCATCCAGATCTCGGGGTGGGTCTGTACGTTGCGCTGCAGCCAGGTCGTGCCGGCCTTCTGAGCGCCTATGACGAGGAAATCCGGGAACAAAACTGCGTCTGCCCCTAGCCCGCGACCCGCGCGGAATGGAGCGGGCCGCTCCGGGCCTGCCAGACCCCGGACCAATCCTCCCCCATACGCGACTCGAAGAGCGGGTAGGTGATGGTCCTCTCGGTGGGCGGGTCTTCCATAAGCCGCTCGGCGCAGTAGAGCCAGAAGGCGGCGTAGCCCCCGAAGCGTTTCGCCAAGCGGGAGATCTCCCCGTGATAGCCGCGCGCCAGGTGGACGGCGACGCTCGTCGGCATCGTGGCCTCGCTCCTCTTGTGGATCTTTTTCCTCGTCAGCTGCGGGTCGAAGTGTGGGTCCACGCCCAAAAAATCGTAGAGCCGCCCCAGAAGCTCCTCTGGGAAGAGGCTCACGTCCTCGAGGAAGCCGACGAAGATGCGGTCCTCCGGGTAGAAAGAGCCCCAGTTACGCAAAGTCCTGCTATATGTCGAGGCCTTCAGACCGTAAGAGCTGTCGCGGCCTATCTTCTTCAGCAGGTCTTCCTCGGAGGCGGAGACGGCCGAGCCCTTCTCGACCTTGTCGAAGCTCATCACCGTCTGGGACCAGACACGCTCTATAGGGTTTCGCATAAAAAAGATAAGCTTCGTGTCCGGCATCAGGCGGTGGACGTGGGCGATCTTCTCCTTGTCGAGGACGGAGTAGGCGGGTGTGATCTCACCCGAGACCTTCGCCTTTTTGGGCTCGAAGACCTGGGAGTACCAGCGATCGTCGTAGGGCCGCATGTAGTACCTCAGGTTCCAGCGCAGCTCCTGGAAGGATGGGGTCTGCACGAGCTGTTTTGGGATCTGCTTTACCTGCCGGCGCCACTCGTCTGCGTTATGGGTCTTGCCGAAGAGTCGGGTCAGGACGTTGGATCCATCGTTCATCTTGCGGTCGAAGTAGTGGAGCTCTTTCCTGGGCATGTGGATCTGGGGATGCACCTGGAGGTTGCGGGCCAGCCAGGTCGTACCGGCCTTCTGGGCGCCTATACCGATGAAGTCCGGATACACGGGTCCTCCTGAACTCTATGAGATCGCGCCCCGCACTCCAGCGGCGCAACCGGGCTATGATCGGCCCGGGTACCGGCCTTGTCAAGGCACCGAGACCCCTAGATGTTACCGCCCGGCGCTCCGGAAAGTCCGAGCCGTCCGGAGAGCTTACCCATAAACTCGCCGAACCGATACCGCTCGTGCTCCAAAGTGTGCCTTCCGACGGCCTCGTACCCGCCGCGCCTCAGGCGCCCGATCTGCCTCGCCCCGAAATCCCTTAAAGCCCGCAGCGCCGCCACGTAGTCCCCAACGTCCTCGAAGCGGACCGGCAGGCAGTTCTCCCCGAAGCGGCAGTAGGTTCGGTTGCCGCCCGCGTCCGGAGAGACGACGACGGCCCCCGCGGCCATCGCCTCGAGTCCCGGCATGTAGAAGCCCTCCTCGGCGAGCGGCGTCGCCAGGAAGACGTCGGACCACTGGTAGAGCTCTCTCAGCTCCTTCCAACCGACCGGCGACCGTATCGCCTGGAATTGGAAGCCGGGGTCGCCGGCGAGTGCTCGGGCCACCCCGTCGCCTACCCCACTCTTCCAGGTGGTGTAGCCGACCTTCAGCGGGCTACCGAGGCCGCCGAGCCGCTCCTTCGCGAAGTACTTCGATTCGTTGCCGAGCAGGATCACCTCCGTTATCGAGGTCTCGTTCAGGTAAGGGCGGACCGCTTCGAGGATCACGTCGTTAGTCATGATGCGGGCCATGGGGCGCGAGAGCAGGCGCACAGCGTAGCCCCCGATCCAGTTCGGGTTCGCCCACCTCACGTTCTGCACGATAAAGATGACCTGCTCGTGCTTCGTCCACCTGCTGAGCCGGGACTCCACAATCCCGTAGTGCGTCGGCCAGGAGAGGAAAGCGAGCTCGTGGGGGCCGACGGCGACCTTTTCGAGGGCGGTGAAAGCGTGCCCGTTCTCCGGCTTTATATGGGAGAAGCGCTCGATCTCGAAGAGCGGCAACCCCGGCTTGTAAGTCTCTGGACACGCGATGACGGGCTCGTAGCCCAATGAGACGGCGTGATTGACGTAGTCAAAGACCTTGACGACCCCGCCCACGGGCCGGAAGGTCGGGGTCATGAAGTACATGCGCCGGCTCACGCGCCGAACCCCCCCAGTATCTTCAGAAGTGGTCCGACCGCCACCGAGGGGTCGAGGACCTCGCGGGCGAGTGTCCGGGCGTTCTCCTTCTTGCGCCGCACGAGGTCTGGGTCGTCGAGGATGACGGCGACGATCTTCTCCAGCGCCCCCGTGTCTTCGGGATCTATAATCCAGCCGGCGTCGTAGGCGGAAATCATGGGCGAGACCTCCGTGAAGGGCGGGTGTATAACCGGGACCCCACACGCTAAAGAGACGACTGCGCGCGTGACCATCGCGTACTCCCTCTCCAGGTTGTGCTGGAAGAGGTCTATGGAGACGTCCACGCCAGTAAGGAACCGCTGAAACTCAGAGAAGCCCATGGTCCCGTGGGTGGTCACGGACGGGTGTCGGGCCACCCGGTCGAGGTCGTTCTTGGAGACATGAGAGCGTTCGGCCCTGCCGCCCCAGTGCCACGGCAGGAGCAGGTCGAGGCTCATCTGCGGGTGGTCGAGCTGGCGTTCGACCACCCCGACCCAGCTCCCGAGCGTGCTCCAGGATTGGAGGTAGCCGGCGACGGCGAACCTGACGCCCTCCCCCACGGGCCCCGCCGCACCGGACCACGTCGTCGGGACGCACATGTTGAGGACCTCGACGGGGAGGTGGCGGACGTCGCGGTCGGCCTGGAGCATCCAGGCCAGAAAGTACGGGACCTTCTTCCTGCCGTTGACGAGGAATGCATCGGCGAGCTCTACGGCCCGGATCTTACGCCGCCTGAGCGCGGCGAGCTCCTCCCCCGGGTACTCCTCCCCTCGCTGGTAGAGCGCCTCCAGCATCTTCGGGGCGAAAAAGTCCAACACGTACCGGACGCCCTCTAACGGCCCCAGGTGGTCCACCTGGTTGCTGTTTATAAGCACGGCGGTGCAGGGGGCATTCGCCTTCAGATACCGCCGGAGCCTGTGCGCGCCCACTATATCTGTGTGCGGCGCCATCGGATGGGGCACGGACCTCCCCATCCGCAGCCACTGGCGGTCCACGAACCCGCGCGTAACCACGGTCTTCGTCTCCACCCCGTTTGCCCGCAACCCCTCCGCGAGCCCGAACGCCCGCAAGCCTGGCGCGGCGACCGGCATCCCGAGGCTCGGAACGACGTCGTTGGAGAGCACGAAGACCCTCTTGCCCGCGCCTACCACCTCTTCGGCACCCCGAGCCTCGAGACCGCGACGACCCCGCCCCTCGTCAGGACCTCCCCCGGGTACCGGAGCGACTCTACATGC
The DNA here is from genome assembly GCA_035641035.1 of Rubrobacter sp. Taxonomy (GTDB): domain Bacteria; phylum Actinomycetota; class Rubrobacteria; order Rubrobacterales; family Rubrobacteraceae; genus Rubrobacter_D. The sequence goes on from DASQVA010000279.1 coordinate 34,386, forward strand.
TCCATAACGACCTGCCAGCCCGTCGCCACGAGGAGCAACTTCACGAACCCTAGCACCGACAGGCCGTGCGCAGAATGCGGGTCGGTCTCTCCCGGGCCTCTTGTGGTGACGAAGTCCTCCAGGAAGAGTAGGCGCCCGCCGGGCCGTGCCACCCGCCACATCTCCGAGAGCAGGCGTCTCTTGGCGGTGTCCGGGTGCCGGCCCAGGAGGCCGACGGAGAAGACGAGGTCGAAGGTTTCGTCCTCGTGGGGGAAGAGGAGATCGGAGCCGAGATGCTCGAAGGAGGCCTCCGGGAACTCCGAACGGGCGGCCAGTACCGCGTTCTCGTCTTCGTCCAGCCCCGAGTACTCGGCTTTATCCGGGTCGAAGCTCGTCGCCCAGCGCCCCTCCCCCGCTCCAACCTCGAGTACCCGGAAGGGCGCTTCCTTCGCCTGCTCCCCCCGCGCTGCCACGAACTGCGGCCCGAGCGCCGCCCGCTGCACCCGGTGTACGCCCTTATTGGGGCCCGCGCAACGAGACCAGCGCCGCGCCGCGCCGGGAAGACCATTCTCGCGGGGATCCGTTCCTGCCCCGGCGGCCTCGGCTTGCAGTAG
>DASQVA010000280.1:0-2670 GCA_035641035.1 Rubrobacter sp.
AAAGAGCGGTACGCCGGTGCCTATCAGGACAGGAGCTCGAGTAATGGTTAGTTCGTCGATGAGTCCCGCCTTCAGGAACCCTTGGATGGTCTTGCCTCCGTCGACGTAGAGGTGCGTCGCGCCTTGGGCTGCCAGGCGCTCGAGGAGGTGCTGTGGTGGTAGTGAGAGCCACTCGACGTCGTTCACTAGGTGGGTCGGAATCGCCTTAGTTCTGCTACTGAGCACGACGACCTTCTTGCCGCTGTACGGCCAAGTGTCGAAGGTCAATACGAACTCGAAGGTGTTCCGGCCCAGGACTACGGTATCCACGCTATCCATGAACTCCTGGTAGCCATAGTCCTGCTCGGTCGACGCGCTCTCCGCGCCGGTCAACCAATCGAGATCGCCGTTCGTCCTGGCAATGAATCCGTCGAGGCTGGTCGCGATGAAAACGGACGCCTTGATGCTCACTGGTGGGTCCCTCCGAAACTTCTGTTTGTTGGAATCTGCCAAGGTAGGATCCTGCGCCGCTAGCCCGTCTGCGCTGCTTAGCCGGCCGAGGCTTCGTCGTTCAGAAGGGCATACGCCACGGCCTGTTCGAACGTCATCGCCCGTCCTCGCTCCCGCGCCCCCTCGAAGGCTGTATCGCCCAGCTGCGAACGCGCGCCGGTCATGGCGCGTTCGTGCAGGAAAGGATCCGGTTCGTAGTAGGTGTAGACGGGAGCCCCGAGGACCTCCCGCATACCCTCCGCCGCGCCGAAAAGGCGCGCCGAGCGCTCCGCTTTACCCTGCTCCCCCGCAATCGTGGCCAGGCCCTCCAGGCAGTATGCCACGTTCGCACGGTCCGACACCTGCCCGGAGAGGGCGATCCCTTCCTCAAAGTGGGTTGCGGCTTGGCAGTGGTCGCCATGTGAGAGGGCCACCTGCGCTAGGTTGTAGAGCGTTATGCAGGCGCCGGTCTTGTCCCCTATCCGGCGGGCCACCGTCAGTGCCTCCCCGAACGTATCTATCGCTCGGCTCACGTCGTCGCGCATAAGCGCCACCATCCCCAAACAGATGGTAGCCCTGGCCACGCCGAAGTCCTCGCCGACCTCTCGGAAGGAGCGCAGCGATTCTCGAAGGTGGGGCGTGGCCGCCTCGTGATCGGACCTGCTCATCGCCGCCACGCCCAAGCCGAACTGGGCCCAGGCTATCCCGAGTTCGTCGCCTACCTGCCGAGACAACTCGAGGCCTTCTTCCGAGTACCTCTCGCACCACTCGTAGTCGCCGTAACCGTAAGCCAAGGAGGCGACGGCCACGAGCACCCGTGCCCGCAGAGCCGGCGAGAGATCCAACGCCAGTAACGCCTCCATCCATCGGCGGCCCTCGCGCTGATAGCCGCGTATCATCCAATACAACCACAGCGCCCAGCCCATCCGCGCGCCGGTCTCGGCTTCCCCCGTATCCAAGGCCCACGAAACTGCGGTCATGAGGTTGCCATTTTCCTGCTCGAGCCGGTCCAGCCACTCGACCTGACGCGCTCCCATCAGTTCTGGTTGCGCCCGCTCGGCCAGCGCGAGAAAGAACGAGGCATGGCGACGACCGACCGTCCTGGCCTCGCCACTTCCCTCCAGCTTCTCGCGGGCGTACTGTCGGACCGGCTCCAGCATCCCGTAGCGCACCTCGCCGCCTTCCGCGTCCCGCTGCACCGCCACCAGCGACTGGTCTACCAACCTTCCGAGTAGGGCGAGCACATCCTTGGTTCCCAAATCGTCTGCCGCGCCCACCGCTTCCGCTGCCCCCAGCGCGAAGCCGTCATAGAAAATCGAAAGGCGCCGGAACAGCGTTCTTTCAGACTCGCAGAGCAGGCCGTGGCTCCAGTCCAGCGTCGCCCCCATGGTGCGCTGCCTCTCGGGCAGGTCCCGCGACCAACCGGTCGAGAGCGCCTGGTCGAGGCGCGCAAGAAGCGATGCTGGGCCCAGAAGCCTTAACCTGGCCGCCGCCAGCTCTAGCGCAAGCGGTAACCCGGCCAGTCGCCAGCAGATCGCCGCTACAGCTCCCGTGTTCTCGGCAGTGAGTACAAAGGAAGGGGAGGCTGCCTTGGCGCGCTCCACGAAAAGCCGCCCCGAGGAGGTGCTTAGCACCTCCTCCTCCGTCGGGTTGTGGATTGAGGAGGGCAGCGCCAGGGGTGGGACGGGATACTCCTGCTCGCCCCTCACCCGTAAGGGCGCGCGGCTTGTCGTGAGCACGACGAGGCCAGGGCAAGATTCGATGAGGCCGGCTACCGCCTGCGCCGCCTCCAGCAGGTGCTCGAAGTTGTCAAGCACCAGGAGGGTTTGCCTCTCGCGGAGATAGGCGCGCAGGGCGTCGGCCACACCCTGGCCCTGCTCTTCCCTCACGCCCAGCGACCGAGCGATGGCGGAAAACACGAGCGCAGGATCCCTAAGCGGGGCCAAGGTCACATAGGCCACCCCGTCGGGGAAGCGGTTCTCGGCCAGCGCAGCTCGCGCCACGGCCAGGGCAAGACGTGTCTTGCCCACCCCGCCTATGCCAGTAAGCGTCAGCAACCTGACCTCGGAGCTACCCAGAATGCCGCTTATCTCCGTGAGCTCTAGCTCCCGGCCCACTAGCGGGGTCGGAGGGCTCGGCAAGGCGGTCCCTGGGAACCCGGCGACTGGCATGTTGGGAACAGTGGCATCCCGCCTGGGCACC
>DASQVA010000281.1:0-2312 GCA_035641035.1 Rubrobacter sp.
AGCTCGTGCAGGAACTCCTCGGACACGCCACCATATCCATGACCCTCGATACCTATTCACACTACCTACCCTCGATGGGAGATCAGGCCGCCAGCGCGATGGGAGACGCCCTCGGATGAGCCCGGGTTGCAGTACGGTTGCAGTGAAATGCCTTGGCACGGTGGCCAGGATTTTCTTGCCTTGCCAAATTTCCGCATAGGTAAGCGGAGTTGTGAGTGGACCCGAGGGGACTCGAACCCCTGGCCTCCGCCATGCGAGGGCGGCGCTCTCCCAACTGAGCTACGGGCCCTTGTAAGCCGTCGGCTATCGGCCTGCGGCAATCAGCAATTGTAGCTGACAGTCGGTGTCTGACAAGCTCACGGCCAGAAGTGGGCGATGCGGTATCCGTACGGTGACCTCTGCGCTGCGAAGCCACGAGGTGGGACGCCGGGGGCCAGCACGGAGCGCGGAACAGTGGCGAGTGCCAGAGCTTTCGCTGGGCTTGGGAAGAAGCAATGCAAGGGAGCCATGGCGCGCCACAAGGGTCAGATCACTACTGCATACACGAGGGTGTGCGCATCTTGGCCACTCCCCGCGCGCCCGCCATATGCTCCACTCCGGCGAGCTGCAAGGATAGCGGGCCGAGGGACATGCGAAAGGTATACCTGGGCTGTGTGAGGTGCGAGCGCACTCCGTACACGCCCTGCTGCGATCCAGTCAGAAAGACACGCAACGCCGAGAACGCCAAGATACCGGGGAGGTCGAGACCACGGAGCTGAAGGAGGATCTCACCGTCCAAGCCGCCCCGGGCGATTCTGGACGCGATACCGAAAGTATATCCTCGGAGGCAGCGGAGTTGCTCTCGGAGAAAGTCCGGTGGCTCATGAAGAAGCCTGAGACGCTCAGAAGGTAGGTGGAGCAACTGAAGGGCCGCCTGGAGTTCTCCGAGCTCCAAGAGTTTGCCCTTCAGGGGAGCCTCAGTAGCGAGAAAGAACGGCCCGCGCGAGCGAGAGGGGGGCCGACGCGCTGCAGGCTGAGCTCGACGCGCAGCGTCGTGAGCGGAGGGGGGAACAGCGAAGCCCCTCTCAAAGGTTATTTGGAGGTTTGCCCCCGGGGTGAAGTGTGCAGAGCGAACGCGAGATCAGACCAGCGCTGGATTACGTGGGGGGGAGGTCAGGTGGCCCGCTTCGACAGGAAGCGACCCCGAGGCGATAGTCGGAGGCTACAGTCCCTACCGCTTGGTCGTCCGCTTCGATACCGACTGCGGGAAGTTCAAGAGCATGATGACCCAACGGGCCGGTCCCAGGAGGCCTTCACGGAGAGGTGGCGGGGCGTGGAGTTACTGCCCGCCCCCGAGGGGATCGCCCGGCGGCTATACAAGTGGGACACCGGCCGTCGTCTCCCTAACGACTGCGCCCGACGCCGGCTCCGGCGCGGGCTGGACCGCGGTGTCAGGCCCAGCTCTCGCTCGCCACGCGCTCCGTGTTGCTCCCGAATCCCCGTTAGGGAGATGGGGAGGCCGAAGACGACGCTGTGGACGAGGGTGAGGCTGAGGGCGAGGCGGACGGGGTCGCGGTAGGGTCTGCCGTCCGGGGGCCGGTGGTGTCTAATGTCGTGGCGGGCGCCGTCCGTTCGACTGTCGTGGCGGGCCTCGTTCGGGCGGGCGGGTCGGATGTGCCGGAAGGTACGGCGGGCGCCTCGAAGAGGGGGGAGAGCGCCGCGGACAGCGTCACCGCGACTGCCACCGCGGCCAGCGTGCAAACCGGGGCGAGCACGGCGGCCAGCGCCGCGAGCGGCCATCGGGATAACCGCCCACGGAGGACATGGTACAGGCACAGGGCGAACGCGACTAGCACAGCTGCCAGCAACCACCAGGGGTAGCCGAGGTTGATCACGGCAGCGCCCCCGCAACTCCGGACCGCGCGCCGCGAGGGCCGATCATGCGGGCCGGCCCCACGGGGGCTGAGCTGGCGGCGTGGCGTGTCCCCTCCACGGGGTTCTCACGAGTTCCCACTTCCTCTCTCAGGTAGCCTTCGAGAGGAAGTATAGGAGACGAACGTAACGCGTCGATAACGATCTTGTAACGAATCCGGGGACAGTGCCGGAGGGCGACCGAGCTTGACCCGGGGCCGGGCTCAGTCCTGTTCGAGGTACCTGCGCAACGCCCTAGCGTAGGCGGGCGGCAACCCCCGCGTCCTGGCCCAGTCCTCGGGGCTGACCCCCAGCCTGGAGCCGCGGCGAAGCTGGTGCAGGTCGTCGTCCAGGCTGCCCTCACGCCCGCCGGCCACGAACTCCTGGCGTAGTGCCTCGATATCTTCTCTCGCCAACCGCCT
>DASQVA010000282.1:0-15456 GCA_035641035.1 Rubrobacter sp.
TCGCGCTCGCGGATGGCGTGAACTATCTCCATCCCCTCGACGACCTCGCCGAAGACGGCGTGCCTGTCGTCGAGCCAGGGCGTGGCCACGTGCGTGATAAAGAACTGCGAGCCACCGGTGTTCGGTCCGGCGTTGGCCATCGAGAGCCTGCCGGGCCTGTCGTGGCGGAGGTCGGGGTGGAACTCGTCCTGTATACGGTACCCAGGGCCGCCGGTCCCCGTGCCGGTCGGATCCCCGCCCTGCACCATGAAGTTCTCTATGACGCGGTGGAACGTGGTCCCGTCAAAGTATCCATCTCGCGCCAGGAAGACGAAGTTGTTCACGGTCGCGGGCGCCTCCTTGGCGAAGAGCCTCACCTTTACCACGCCCTTCTCGGTGACGAGGTTGGCGTGATACTTGTAGCCCGGCTTGAGCACCATCTCGGGCGGACGGTCGTAATCTTTGCTCTCCATCGAAAGCTCCTTCGGCTCTGTTGCTAGAACGACGAGAGCACATGCTACCGTATGTGGCAACCCCTTTTGGTGGAGGCGGCGCACCCGCCCTACCCCGGCCTCCACTCGTAGAGCCCGATCCTGCAGTACTCCTCGAAGCCCAGTCGCCGGTAGGCCGCCGCTCGCCGAGGTCAGGAGGACACATCGAGGGTCCGACGACATGCCAGGAGCCCGGGACACCGTGCGACCGCATCCGCTCCAGCGACGCCTCGACCGCTGCGTCAACCTCCTCGGGCGAGACGTCCGCGTGCACGACGGCGTTGTGGTAGTCGATGGGGCAGTTCCCGATTGTCCAGCTCACCCGCCCGTCCTCGCGCAGTTCCGCCCCCGCCGCGCGCCCGAGGGCGAGCAGGGGCCCCGCACCGGTCTTCTCGATAGCCTGCACGGGATCCACGCTCAGCGCCACGCTACAGCGCGTAGTCACCGGTGTGGGCCTCTTCAAGGTAGCGGGCGAGGAGATCTACGGCCGCTTGGACGTCCGAGGCGTCGACCATCTCGTTCGGGGTGTGGACGTAGCGGCAGGGAACGGAGAGGGTGATAGCCGGAATACCGCCGTGGAGGCGCTGCACGCCGCCGGCGTCGGTGCCGCCGGAGGGCAGTATCTCCATCTGGTGGGGGATGCCCTCGCGTTTGGCTATCCGGCGGAAGTGCTCGACGAGCTTGGGATGGGAGATAGAGTAGCCGTCCATGATCTTGAGCGCGGCGCCCTTGCCCAGGGCCGTGATCTCGTTCTCGTTGCCCCCGCCGGGTACGTCTATGGCTAGGGTAACGTCGAGCGCGACGACGACCGTCGGCTTCAGGGCGGAACCGCTGGCCTCGGCGCCGCGCAGGCCCACCTCTTCTTGGGAGGTTGCCACAGCGAGCACCGTGGCCTCGTGCTCGTTCATGGCCCTCAGGGCCTCAAGCATGACGAAGACGCCGATGCGGTCGTCCATCGCCTTGCCCATGTACCTGCCGCCAACCTTCTCCAGCTTGCGGTCCATCACCGCGTAGTCACCGACGCGCACCTTCCCCTTGACCTCTTCGGGGGGCAGGCCGAGGTCGACGAAGAACTCGTCTGCCTTCGGGGGCTTGTTGTCCTCCTCGGTCGCGACGTGCGGGGGCTTGCGCTGCGGTTGCAGGGCGCCCTTTAGCGTCTCGCCACTCGCGGTCGTGACGAGGACGCGCTGCGAGACCATGTTCGTCGGGGAGTGCCCACCAAGGGTCTGGAGCCTGAGGAAGCCCTTGTCGTCGATGTACTTGACGAGGAAGCCGATCTCGTCGGTGTGCCCGGCGAGCATCACACGCACGTCATCGTTGCCGCGCTTCGTGCCTATTACGCTACCTAAAGAGTCGGTATGGACCTCGTCGGTCAGCGCGCCGAGCTCCTCGCGCGCGATCTCGCGTTGTTGCTCCTCGCGCCCAGGCACGCCGGGCGTCTGTATAAGCCGTCTTAAGAGTGCTTCGTTGAGCGCCATACTCTGTCCCTTCACGTTTCAGCGGATACGCCGAGAGCCTAGCAACGGCGCGCTAGCGCGTCAAAGGCCCGAAGCGATCTGGAGCTGGCTACTCGCTCGTCTGCTCTTCGAGACGCCGGGCTTCGAGCATCTTGCCGGAGAGGTAGAGGCTCAGTCCAAAGTAGTAGAAGAGATAGAGGATCGAGAAGCCCAGGATCACGGGGTCGGGCTCCGGCATCTGCCACAGTATCGCGGCGTAGCTGAGGAGCCAGAGCGCCGTAAGCGTGAGCGAGAGCCCGCGGAAGGCGACCGTACGCGTCGGGTAGACGTAGCGGATGGGCACGAAGACCAAAAAAGAGCAGGCAACGAGCAAAGCCGCCAGGGCGAGTGGGCCCGGCTTGAACACGATAGCGTAGAACGCCACTACGTTGAAGTAGCTCGGGAAGCCGAGGAAGTAGTGGTCCTCGGTCTTGGCGTCCACGCGGCAGAACTGGTAGCTCGACGCGAGCAGCGGCAGCGCGGCCAGCACGATGCCGGCGTTGCCCTCCGGGAGATATCCCTCGCTCCAAAGGAGGACCATTGGGGCGAAGACGTAGGTCATGTAGTCCACTATGTTGTCCAAGAGTGCCCCGTCAAAGAAGGGGAGCGCCTCGCTGACCCGAAAGCGGCGCGCCAATAGACCGTCGGTACTGTCGATGAGGAGCGACGCCAGCATCAGCCACAGCGCTTTTACGGCCTCACCCTGGAAGGCGGCGACCAGCATCAGGAGCGCGAGCACGGCCCCGCTCGCCGTGTACAGGTGTACTGCGACCGCTTTCAGCCTGAACCAGGAGGGCGTGTCGGCGTTGCCCAATTCCGTATCCTCGACGACTGATCCCCTCATCCGGCCTGCTACCCTCCTCCGCGCACAATGCCTAATGATAACAGCACGCGGCGTCCTCTACGTGTACGGGATCACCCCTAGCGACCGGATGCGGTTTATCGTCGCCGCCACCTCCTGCCCCCGCGGCAGGCTCATCTCCCCCGGGTGTCCCCCGAAGCCGCCCAGCTCGCTGAGGCCGCCCTCCGACACGGAGGTCAGGGCCTCCTCGACCAGCTCCCGAATCCCGTGCCCCCCACCGCCGGCGACGAACCGCCCAACGAGGCGGGCAATCGCCTCCGTCTGGCCTGCCTCGGCGAGCTGCTCCAGATAGGAGAGGTCCACCCGCTCGCGGCTGAGCTCGATCGCTTGTAGGCCCCTGCCGCGGGCCGTTTCACGGCCGCGTTTGCCCCGCCCGAGGTCTACGGAAGACATCCGGAGGCGACGGCCCTTCGGCAGGTGCACCCCTCGGTCCGCGAGCGGGGCGTGGGGCGGAAACCGCCGCGTGACCTCGCGGGCGCGGTCCGTGACGTCCGAGGGTACGTAGTTCTCCAGCAGGACCACGCGGTCCGCCACGTCCAAGTAGTCGCCGACACCGCCGACGACCACGAGCGTCGAGACGCCCCAAGAGCGGTACAGGGGGCGCACGAGGTCTAAAAAGGGGAATATAGGCTCCTTCTTCACCAGCTCGCGCATTCTCTCGTCCCTGATCATGAAGTTCGTCGCGCTCGTATCCTCGTCCACCAGCAGCAGCGACGTCCCGACCTCCAGGGCCTCAGCGATGTTCGCCGCCTGCGAGGTCGAGCCGGAGGCGTTGGGCGTCGAGAAGTACTCGGTGCTCCGGCCTCCGGGTAGGTCCCCGATCATGGCCGAGATGTCCACCCCCGAGACACTCCTCCCGTCCTCGGCCCGGACCTTTACCGTGTCCCCCCGCGCCACCACGAATTCTCGACCGTCCCCCGGCACATGGTCGTACACGCCCCATGAGAGTGCCGAGAGGAGCGTGCTCTTGCCGTGAAACCCGCCACCGACAACGAGCGTAACCCCCTCCGGAACGCCCATCCCCGAGATCGGGCCCCGGTTCGGTAGATCCACGTCCACTCTGAACTCTTGCGGACTCTCGAACGGTACGGCACCCTCCCGCAGAGGCCGGTCGCTCGCCCCGCTCTCCCGCGGCAGCACCGCCCCGTCTGAGACGAACGCGACTAACCCGAGCCCCGGCAGGAGGTTCCGCAGGTGCTGCGCATCCTCGACAGTCTCGACGTGCCCGCGGGCCGCGCCCTCGTCGACGCCTCCGTCAGGGTACGGAACCAGCGCCCGGCGGGCTACTCTTGGCAGTTCCTCTAGCAGCATGGCGCGGGCCGCGCTTGCGTCTACGGTCCGGCCCCGAGCGGGAAGTCCTACGGTGAGCCGGGCCTCGACGTGGTCCGGCCCCACGACCATCGAGGTGCGGGGCAGGACGACCTGGGAAGGGTGTTGGATCTCCACGCGCCCGCTCCCGCCCGAGCCCCTGTCCCCGCGCACGAGCTCGCGGATCGCTGCTTCCACACGCCGCGTCAGGAAGTCTTCGAGGGCGACCCGGCGCACCGGGTTTTCGAACAGCGCGGGTTCGATGCGGTTCTCCTCGGTTCGAACCCGGACGAGGGAAGGAGGGGCGAACGGGTCGCGCTGCACCCTGTCGATAAAGAGGTTGAAATGGCCGAGGTCGTAGGAGCCGGAGAGGTCTTTGTAGGACCTGTACCCCTTACGGTCTATGCGGTCGAGCGTTGCCCGCAGGCGTTGCATCCCGCTAGTCGAGACCCATCTTAGCCCAGGCCTCGTGCAGGGTAGAGCCGGCGACGCCACGCGCCTTCTCGGCCCCAGCGTCGAGGAGGTCGTCCAACCCTTTCGGGTCGTCGAGCAGCTCCAGCGCCCGCTCGCGGATAGGGGCTAGGGTCTGAACGACCACCTCACCGAGGTCCTTTTTGAGGTCGCCATAGCCCTTGTCCCTGTACTGCTCCTCGAGGTCCGGGACGGCGCGGCCGGCGGCGGCAGCGTAGATGTCGAGGAGGTTGGTTATGGCGGGCTTGTCTGGGGAGGCTATTATCTCCGTTCCAGAGTCCGTTTTGGTGCGCCGGATCTTGCGCCGCACCACATCCGGCTCGTCGAGGATCGCGACGTAGCTCGCCGGTACCGGCGAACTCTTGCTCATCTTGGCGGTGGGCTCGTTGAGTGCCATAATTCGCGCTCCGGTCGGCGGAACGAAGGTCTCCGGCACCACGAACGTCTCGCCGTAGATCCCGTTGAAGCGCCGCGCGAGCGTCCGCATGAGCTCTAAGTGCTGGCGCTGGTCCTCGCCCACGGGCACGAGGTGGGCGTTGTACAGGAGGACGTCGGCGGCCTGCAAGACCGGGTAATCGTAGAGTCCTACGCTCGCGGCCTCGGCCCCGCCTTTCCTAGCCTTGTCCTTGAACTGCGTCATGCGCGAGAGCTCGCCGACCTTCGCCACGCAATTCAGGAGCCACGCCAGTTCCGTGTGGCCCGAGACGCGGCTCTGGCGGAACACGACGGACTTGTCCGGGTCTATTCCGGACGCCAAGTAGAGCGCCGCCAGCTCCCGGATCTTGTGCCGCAAGACCTTGGGATCCTGGGGCACCGTGATCGCGTGCAGATCCACGATGCAGAAAAAGTTGTCGTACTGGTCCTGGATCTCCACCCAGTTCTTGAGCGCCCCAAGGTAGTTGCCGAGGTGCAAGTTGCCGCTCGGTTGTATGCCGCTGAAAACCCTTCTGTTCGTCTCCATGGACTCATTCTAACGAAAGCACCCCGGTTGACGAGCTATAAGCGCGCGGAAAACATGACTTTCTTGATGAACAAACTTGACGGATCCGGAGGGCGTCGCATAGAATCTGCTCGAACCCGGAGGGGAGTATCCTTCGAGGCTCCATCGACATTACGGCGAAAGCCCGGTGGAGCACGTCCTAGGTAGGACGGGAAAGACTTCCGGCTTGTGTTAGAGCGAGCCGAAGGAGTCGCCCATGAAGCATCCCGTCCGCGTACCGACTACCGCTGCTGTGCCGGCTTCTGCCTTTCGCCGGCGCGAAGCTCACCGCGGAGCGGGGGTGGGCCGATGAGCGCGTTCCCGGTGTGGACCTGGGTCGGGTTCACGGGCTTGATCTTCGCGCTGTTGTTGCTCGACCTGCTCGTGCTCGCGCGCGGGAGCCGTCGAATTTCCTTCCGACAGGCGACGATCCTGAGCTTCTTCTGGATAGTCCTGGCCCTCCTCTTCGGAGTGGCGGTGTTCATCGTGGCCGGCCCAGCCAGGGGCGGTGAGTATCTCGCCGGCTACCTCCTAGAGAAGAGCCTTTCGGTGGACAACGTGTTCGTCTTTGCCTTGATCTTCTCGTACTTTGCGGTGCCGACCCGCTACCAGTACAGGGTCCTCTTCTGGGGCGTCGTGGGGGCCCTGGTCCTGCGCGGCGTCTTTGTCCTCGTAGGAGCGGAGCTGCTGGAGCGCTACGACTGGATGATCTACGTCTTCGGCGTCTTCCTGGTCTACACGGGCATCCGCATGGCGTTCCACCGCGACGCCGAGGTTCATCCCGAGCGCAACCCCGTCCTGCGCGTGGTCCGGCGGCTGGTACCGATGACGCACGACTTCCAGGACGAGAAGTTCTTCGTGCGCAAGGCGGGGAAGCTCTTCGCGACGCCGCTTTTCGCGGTTATCGTCATTGTTGGGACGACGGACGTGGTCTTCGCCGTGGACTCCATACCGGCGATCTTCGCCATCACGTCTAGCAGCTTCGTGGTTTGGAGCGCGAACGCCTTCGCGGTACTGGGCTTGCGGCCGCTGTACTTCATGCTCGCCGGCATGATGGAGCGATTCGTCTACCTCCAAGCCGGGCTCTCGGTGGTGCTCGTTTTTGTCGGAGTGAAGTTCTTGATCTCTGATCTCGTCGGCAAGGTCCCGATCTGGGTCTCACTTCCCTTCATCGTCACGGCCGTGAGCGTGTCGATCTTGGCCTCGCTGTGGAAGACTAGAGACCAGGACCGCAGAGCCCTGCCGGGTTCGGAAGTATAGGGATGATTTCCGAGAACGGAAAGGAGGAGCTAAGTCCGTGTTGACGACCATAGTAGAGTTCGCGCTGGCGCTGGTCGCGATCCTCGTGGGGGCCGCCTTCTTTACGAACGCGGTCGAAATTTTGGGCGCGCGGTTGGGGTTGCAACAGGGGGCGGTGGGTAGTTTGCTGGCGGCCGTCGGGACCGCGCTCCCGGAGAGCATGATCGCGGTGGTTGCCATCATGGAGCCGGTCGTTACCGACGGGGCAACCGAGGAAGGCGCCGAGATAGGGGTCGGGGCGATCCTGGGCGCGCCGTTCATGCTGGCGACCCTGGCCTTGTTCGTGGTCGGAACTTCTGCGCTGGTCTACAGGCGGCGAAGGTCCCAGGGCCGCGCTTTGGACGTCGACGAAGAGACCATCGCGCGCGACGTGGGTTATTTCCTGGTCTTTTTCGCCCTGGCCGCTGGCGTGGGGATAGTGGAGCTGCCGTTCGCCGTAAAGTTGATCGTGGCGGTCGCGCTGGTCGCGGGTTACGTCCGGTACGCCTGGCTGACCCTGGGCTCTGGGGGGCATCTGGAGGAGGTGCCCGAGAGGCTGCTCTCCCTGCCACGGACGCCGAACCCTTCGCCCCTCGCCGCGGCCTTGCAGACGGCGGCGAGCCTGGGCGTCATCGTGGTCGGGGCGCACTTCTTTGTGGACGCTGTGAAGCACGCCGCGGAGGGGCTCGGGTTGCCGGCCGGTCTTATCGCGCTGGTCCTCGCGCCGCTCGCCACAGAGTTGCCGGAGAAGTTCAACTCGATCTTCTGGTTGAGGGACGGCAAGGACACTCTAGCCCTCGGCAACATGACGGGGGCCATGATCTTCCAGAGCACCGTACCCGTGACGTTCGGCGTCCTGTTCACGAGTTGGGAGCTCGGCCCGCTCAACCTCTTCTCTGCGGCGCTGGCACTCGCCTCTGGGGGCTTGATCTACCTCCTGATACGGCGCCCAAGCAAGCTAAGGGCAGAGCACCTGATGGTCGGAGGCGCGTTCTACCTGGCGTTCGTGGTGGCGGCGCTGGTGATCGTTGTGTAAGCGGAATAGGAGAGAAGATGGGTCGCTTCCCGCCAAAGATCGTGTCGGCCACCGACGGCTCCGAGGACGTGGCCCTTGCCGCCCGGGCGGCCGCGGATCTCACGAACAGGAGCGGCTCGGAGGGGCTCGTCCACCACGCCCGGTGTCCCCTCTTGGTGATGCGCGGTGGATAAGGAGCCTGGCCCCCGTGGCGTATACCCATGGCGGACGACGGCTCGGATGACTCGAAAAAAGCTGCGGAGCTGGCCGCGAGCATCGGCGGCCTCTCGGGTGCCGGGGCTCGCTGGCACAAGTCTACCCGAGGCTGCTCCAGACTTCTACAGACGCGGACTCCCTCCAGGCTGGAACCGTGGAGGATGCCCTCTAAGAGGCTGAAGCGCAGTTGCGCAGCCGCGTGGACGACCTAGTGGAGCGGCTGGGGAGCTGGCCCGGGGTGAAGCTCGTCGGCGACGCGAGCGCCGAGGGGATAGGCGGCATAGCGCGCACCATCCTGGGCTAGACCAGGGAGATGGACGCTACCACCCTCATCTCGGTCGGCAGCCGCGGCCTGGGCAGGATAAGCAGGGTGTGGATCGAGAGCTTCCTGACAAAGGTTGTCCGGGCCGCGGACGGGCCGGTCCTGGTCTACCCGCACCCGCGCGACGCCTAGCCCCCCGGTCCGCCCCGTCGCGCGTCTTGCGGGCGTCGTGTACGATGGCGCCGTTTTGGTACGCGAGCGCGCCATCCCTCAGCCGGGCCCCGGTGCCTGACCTCGTCCTCGGCCCGCTCCTGCGCCATGTCGGTCCCGCGGACGCCACGGTCTGGCTCGAGACCGACGCCGCCTGCGAGGTCGAGGTGCGCATCGGGGGCGAGCCCCACCTCTCGCGCACCTTCCGCGTGGACGACCATCACTACGCCCTGGTACGCGCGACGGGCCTCGAAAGCGGCGCCGTACGCGAGTACGAGGTCAAGCTTGACGGCCAAGAGAAGTGGCCTGAGCCCGGGTCCCCTTTCCCGCCGAGCGTGATCCGCACCATAGCCGACCCGAAGACCGTAAAGCTCGTCTTCGGCTCGTGCCGCATCTCTGCCCCGCACGAGCCGCCCTACACCCTGGGCCGAGAGGAGGACGACCGGGGCCTCGGGGTCGACGCCCTGTACGCGATGGCGATGCGGCTCAGGGAAGAACCTGCCGGGGAGTTACCGCACGCGCTGGTGTTGCTGGGCGACCAGATCTACGCTCATAAACCCCCCTTCGACACCCTCCAGTTCATCAAGGGGCACCGCGACACGTCGAAGCCGCCCGGTGAGGTCGTCGCGGACTTCGAGGAGTATGCCAGGATCTACCGCGACGCCTGGGGAGACCCCGCTATCCGGTGGCTACTCTCCACCGTGCCCTCCGCCATGATCTTCGACGACCACGAGGTCGGCGACGACTGGAACATCTCAGCCGCCTGGGTAGAGGAGATACGCCACCAACCCTGGTGGAACGACCAGATCGTCGGCGGCTACGCCTCGTACTGGATCTACCAGCACCTGGGCAATCTCTCACCTGAAGAGCTTGAGAGGGATGCCCTCTACGCCGAGGTCCTCGGCTCGGACGACGCCTGGCCCATCCTGCGGGACTTCGCCTACCGCACCCACCGCGAGCCCGACGGCACCCGCTGGAGCTACCACCGCGACTTCGGCACCACGCGCCTCTTGATGATGGACGCCCGCGGCGGCAGGATCCTAGAAGAGGAGCGCCGCGCGATGGTGAACGCGGACGAACGGCGCTTGATCGAGGACAAGGCCACCGGCGGCTTCGACCACCTGCTCCTCGGCACCTCGCTCCCCCTGTTGCTCGGCCAGGGCATGCACCACCTCCAGGCCTGGACGGAGAGGCTGTGCCGCGGCGTCTGGGGGTCCCGTGCCGCCTCGTTGGCCGAGAACATCCGCCGCTCCCAGGACCTCGACCATTGGGCCTCCTTCCACGACTCCTTCGTGGCTATTGTCGACCTGATCCGGGCCATATCCACTGGAAAGAGGGGCGACCCGCCAGCCACCGTCCTCATCCTCTCTGGCGACATCCACCACGGCTACCTCGCCGAGGCCACCTTCAGAGGCGGCACGGAAAGCCGCGTCTACCAGGCCGTCTGCTCCCCCCTCCGGAACGCCCTCCCCGGCGATAAGTCCCGCCTCCAGAGCCGCGCCTGGACCGGGAGTGCCGCCGTCGTCGGACGCTTCCTGGCCCGCCTCGCCGGCGTCGAGGACGAGCCGCTCACCTGGCATCTCACCCACGACGCGCCCCTCTTCGACAACCAGGTCGCCACCCTGGAGCTCGAAGGCCGCCACGCCACCATAACCTTCGAGGGTGCCGTCCTCAAAGGCGAAGAGCCGGGCCTGGAAAAGCTCTACACCCGCCGTCTGGCGTAGAGGGCTGTCGGTTCCCCTTGCCGCAAAGGGCTACGAACCCGGCGCGTCCTCAATCTTCCGCGCCGCCCTCACCACCAGGTCCGCCAGTCGTTTGCCGGGGTGTTCTCCGAGGCGTGAGATCGGGCCGCTTGCGCTCACCGCTGCCCTCAGCCCCCCGTCCGACCCGAAGACCGGGGCGCTCACGCTCGCCACCCCCGCCTCCCTCTCGGCCACGCTCTCCGCCCAGCCCCTGACCTTGATCCCGCGTAACTCCGCCTCCTCCAGCCTACCGTCTACCCCGCTGGCCGCCCAGGCTAGAAGAACCTTCCCCGCCGACCCGCGCGAGAGCGGCAACACCGCCCCTACCGGCACCGTGTCTCGCAGGCCCGTCGTCCGCTCCACCGACGCCACGCACACCCGATGCTCGCCCTCACGAACGTAGATCTGGGTGCTCTCCCCACTCTCGTCGCGCAACCACTCCAATACCGGCCGTGCCCTCTCCACCAACCCCACCCCCGCCGCCCGATTTCCCCACCCGAGCAACCTGAGCCCCAGCGCGTACCGTCCCTCGCGCCGCGTCACCAGATGGTGGGCCTCCAGCGCCGACAAGAGCCGGTACGCCGTAGGTCGCGGCAGTCCTGTCCCCCCGACCACCTCGGCCAGGCTCGCCGTGCCGCCCTCCGACAAAAAGGAAAGCACCGCCACCGACTTATCCAGCACCCCGACCCCACTCTTGCTCACCACCGACATAACTTCTATACTGTCCATATAACGAATATTGTGTCTCATATGTTGAGACAGTTCAAGAGAAAGCAGGATCTTGGCGCACGAGTGGGACGCGACAGAGTACGAGGAGCTCTCCGCGCCGCAGACCCAGTGGGGGGCGGCCGTGTTGGAGCGCCTTGATGCTAGGGGGGACGAGGCCGCCCTCGACGCGGGTTGCGGGACGGGGCGGGTGACGGAGTTGTTGTTGGAGAGGTTACCTGAGGGCTCGGTGCTGGCGGTGGACGCTTCTGAGGCCATGGTGGAGGCGGCGCGCAGGCGTTTCGCTGGAGAGCCGCGGGTGCGGGTCGAGCGCCAGGACCTTCTCTCGCTCGAGGTCGCGGAGCCTGTAGACCTCGTCCTCTCGACCGCCACCTTCCACTGGATCAAAGACCATGAGCGCCTCTTCGGGCGGCTCGCGAAGGTTCTGAAGCCGGGCGGCCGACTCGTGGCCCAGTGCGGGGGCGCGGGTAACATCTCCCGCGCGACGCGGGCGACGAGAGAGGTCATGCAGGAAGAACGTTTCCGCTGTTACCTCGAGGGCTGGATCGATGACAAGAACTACGCGGACGCGGAGACGACCAGGGCTCGCCTCGAGGCGGCCGGGTTCGAGGAGGTCGAGACCTGGCTGCACGACGAGCATACGCGGTTCGGCTCGGTGGAAGAGTTGGCCCGGTTCCTGGGAACGGTCGTGCTAGGCGGGCACATGGAGAGGTTGCCGGAGGAAGAGCGGGAGCCCTTCGCTACCGCGGTGGCGAAGGGAATCGCTGCTGTGGAGGACTCGCCCGTACTGGACTACGTCCGCCTCAACATGACTGCGCGGAGGGCCGCGTGACGGTCGGGGCGGTGTTCGACGCGGCCGGGGACTACGACAGGGCGCGGCGGCAGCTCGTGCCCGGCCTCGACGACTTCTACGGGGCGGCGCTCGAGGGCATCCCCTTCGGCCGGAGCGAGCCGATAAGGGTTATGGATCTCGGGGCTGGTACCGGCCTTCTCGGCGCCATGGTCGCCGAGAGGTTCCCGCGCTCGCGGGTGACGCTCGTTGACCTCTCGGTGGAGATGTTGCGCGTGGCGCGGCGGCGCTTCGCGGGGGATTCAGGACGCTTCGAGTTTCGCACTATGGACTACGCGCGCACGCCGTTGCCCGGCAGATCGCGGGGATACGACCTCGTGGTGTCGGCGCTCTCCATCCACCACCTCACGCACGGCGATAAGAAGGAGTTGTTCGAGAAGGTTTACGATTCCCTGGCGGAGGGCGGATATTTTGTCAACGCGGATCAGGTGCAGGGAGAGACGCCCGAGGAGGAGACACTCTACCGGGAGTGGTGGTTCGGGCGGGTGCGCGCGGCCGGCGTCCCCGAGGAGGACCTCGACGCCGCGCTCGCCCGCATGAGAGCCGACAGGAACGCCACCCTCCCGGCGCAGCTTGCGTGGCTCGAGGAGGCCGGTTTTGAGAGGGTCCGCTGCGCCTACAAGGATCACAGGTTCGCGGTCTACAAGGGCCGCAAAGGTCACGGGAACTCTGACGATGGAGAAGACGAAGATGGATAGACCGAAGACGCTCGTTGAGAAGATCTGGGAGAAGCACTTGGTGAGGAGCGCGGAGGGCGAGCCCGACTTGCTCTACGTGGACCTGCACCTCGTTCACGAGGTCACGAGCCCGCAGGCGTTCGAGGGCTTGAGGCTCGCAGGCCGCAAGGTGCGCCGGCCCGACCTGACGCTCGCGACGATGGACCACAACGTCCCGACGACGGAGATCGGGCTGCCCATCAGGGACGAGGTCTCGGCCAAGCAGATGGAGGCGCTCAAAGAGAACTGCGAGGAGTTCGGCATCCAGCTCAACGAGTGGGGCTCCATGGGGCAGGGCATCGTGCACATCATAGGCCCTGAGATGGGCCTGACGCAGCCCGGGCTCGTGATCGTCTGCGGCGACTCCCACACCGCCACCCACGGCGCGTTCGGTGCGCTGGCGTTCGGCATCGGCACGTCGGAGGTCGAGCACGTCCTGGCGACCCAGACCCTCCCACAGCGGCGGCCGAAGACGATGGCCGTAACCGTCGAGGGCGAGCTTCCAGCGGACGTAACGGCCAAAGACCTGATGCTCGGCATACTGAACAGGATCGGCACCAACGGCGGGGTTGGGCACGTCATTGAGTATAGGGGTGCGGCCGTCCGCTCCCTCTCGATGGAGGGCCGCATGACCGTCTGCAACATGTCTATCGAGGGCGGCGCCAGGGCAGGCCTCATAGCGCCGGACGAGACGACCTTCGACTACCTCGAGGACAAGCCCTACGCCCCGAAGGGCGAGAACTGGGAACGCGCTGTCGAGGAGTGGAAGAACCTCCGGACCGACGATGGCGTCGGGTTTGATAAAGAGGTTGTCATTCAGGCCGAGGACCTCGTCCCCTACGTCTCCTGGGGGACGACCCCGGCTCAGACCGTCCCGCTCGACGGCGAGGTTCCCGAGCCCAAGAACGACGGCCACGAGCGGGCGCTCAAGTATATGGCGCTGATACCTGGAACCCCGATTCGGGAGATAGAGGTAGACACCGTCTTCCTCGGGTCCTGCACCAACGCACGCATCGAAGACCTGCGCGCCGCCGCCCGCGTCCTCAAAGGCCAAAAGGTCAAGGAGGGTATCAGGGCAATGGTCGTGCCCGGTTCGATGCGCGTAAAGAAGCAGGCGGAGGAAGAAGGATTGGCCGAGGTCTTCACGGGGGCCGGCTTCGACTGGCGCAACGCCGGCTGCTCGATGTGCCTCGGCATGAACCCGGACATCCTGCAGCCCGGCGAGCGCTGCGCCTCGACCTCGAACCGAAACTTCGAGGGGCGTCAGGGTAGGGGCGGCAGGACGCACCTCGTCAGCCCCGCCGTGGCGGCGGCGACGGCGGTCATGGGGAGGTTCGCCTCACCATCCGAACTCGGCGTACCCGCGGAGGTGCTCTAATGGAGCCTGTACAGCGCGTCTCGGGGAAGGCTTTGCCCTTAGGTTGGGACGACGTAGACACCGACCAGATCGTGCCTAGCGACGCCCTCAAGCGCATCGAGCGCACCGGCTTCGGCCAGTTCCTCTTCTCCCAGTGGTGCGAAGACCCCGAGTTCGTGCTTAACAAGCATGAGCACGAGGGCGCGGTCGTCCTGCTTGCGGGGCAGAACTTCGGCAGTGGATCGAGCCGGGAGCACGCGCCGTGGGCCATCCAGGATTATGGGTTCGGGGCGGTCATAGCCCCTTCCTTCGCCGACATCTTCAAAAACAATTGCGCCAAGATAGGGCTCCTGGCGATAGAGCTGCCGGAGGAGGCTGTACAGAGACTCCTCGACGTCGTGAGGGACGACCCTGAGACCCTGATCACGGTCGAACTCACCGAACGCACCGTCACCGGCCCCGACGTCAGGGAGACGTTCGAGATGGACGACTTCACCCGCCAGCGCCTCATGGAAGGCCTCGACGACATCAGCCTCACGCTCACCCACGCGGACGACCTCGAAGCCTACGAGAAGATGCGTCCCAGCTACCTCCCCAAGGTCCTGTAGCCCTAGTCCCCGAGCTGTGCCATATTCTCGGGTGGTGTCGTAGACCGGAAGGCGGTGGCGAAGGTGGCCAAGAAGACGGACAAGGCCCTGAAGAGCTTGCAAAAAGACGTAGCCAAGCTCCAGAAACAGAACGACAAACTTACCAAAGCGCTTGAGGAGATGTGCGAGGATCAGGCCGAGGCGCTCCGGGAGGTCCGGGATCTACTCGCAGAGCGACTGACCGTACGAGACACTAATTCCATCGAGCCTGCAGAGGCAGACCACTCGCCTGACGGTAAGGCCGAAGAGGAACCGGAGATTACCGAGGCAACACAGCGGCGGGCGAAGGAGCTCGGGGTGGACATCTCGGACGTGAAGGGCACGGGCTCTCAAGGACGCGTCCTCGTCAAGGACGTAGAGGCCGCAGTGGATGCAGAAAGGTAGTAGTCTCGGAGGAGACCGGCGGGCACCGGCGGGCACACGAGCCAGATCCGGCTCCTCGCCGTTCTATCTACCATCTACCTAGCATTCTAAGATTTTGAGGGTTCATTCTTCGTCGAAGTAGCAAACAGGGGGTCTGGTGCTTGAAGTCGCGATCGTGGTCGAGGGGCAAGAGGGTATCGGCTGGGACCGCTGGCGGCGGTTGGCGCGGGCAGTCGAGGACCTCGGCTACGCGGGCCTCTACCGCTCCGACCACTTTCCCAACCGCCGGACGGGGTCGTACCAGGACGCTCTGGAGTTGTGGTCTTCGCTCACGTGGCTGGCGGACAACACGCGGAGGATAGAGTTCGGTCCGCTGGTCTCGCCCGTCTCCTTCCGCCATCCGGTCATCACCGCCTGGCAGGCGTCCGCCGTAGACGGCCTCGCCGGCGGGCGCCTGCGGCTCGGCCTGGGTGTGGGCTGGCAGGAGT
>DASQVA010000283.1:0-4041 GCA_035641035.1 Rubrobacter sp.
CTCCAGGGTCCTCTGCCGTGCCAAGGCCGTCCTTCCGCCGCCCGTGAGCAGGGCAAAGCGGTCGTCGAGGCGAGCGGCGATCTGCTCCACAGATAGCACCCCTACTCTGGCGGCCGCCAGCTCCAGCGCCAGTGGTATGCCATCCAGCCGGTAGCAAATTTGCGCCACGGACATGGCGTTTCGCTCCGTGAGCGCGAACTCGGGCTTCACAGCCTTCGCCCGTTCCACGAACAGGTTAGCCGCTTCGTAGTGCACCAAGTCCCCGACGGCCGGAAGGCGGCGGGGATCCGGCAGGGAGAGCGGGGGCACGGTCAGGCGGGTCTCGCCGGCGATACCCAACGCCTCGCGGCTGGTGGCGAAGATGCGCAGGTTCGGGCACGCACGCAAGAGGGCCTCCGCTAGCACGGCGCATGCCTCTACTAGGTGCTCGCAGTTGTCGAGGACCAGGAGCAACTTCTTAGTTCCCAAGTAGCCCGAAAGTGTCTCGGTCGGCGGGCTGCCGGGCTGTTCACGGACGCCCAATGTGGAGGCTACGGCCCCCTGCACGAGAGCAGGGTCAGCCAGCGACGCGAGTTCCACCAGCCACGCGCCGTCTTCGAACCCTCCCACCAGATTGCCCGCCGCCACCAAAGCCAATCTGGTTTTGCCGCACCCTCCCGGGCCGGTAAGCGTAAGCAAGCGGCTGTCCTCCAGCAACCGCCTCACCTCTGCCAACTCCTTCTCCCTCCCGACGAAGCTGGAGAGCTCCAGGGGCAGGTTGTTGGGCGGGAGCCCCGATCCGCGCGCGGTGAGGGCTACCAACGAGCCGGGCCCGCCATCGGGAGCGTCGCCCAGCGGGGCATTAGGGGACGGGGCTGAGTTCGCGTCCGGCACAGGGACCTTCTCCAGGGAGCCTCGCGTGGCCGACAGCAACGGCGGCGGCGAGCGAAACGGACATCACCGTGGGAGAGCAGAGCACCAACCACTCCTCCCGGCGCCACCACCTGATCGCAATTATAGTCGTGGTTCCCCGAGGACGCTCCCAAACCGAGGCCGGCACTCGCCGGAAATCACTCAAATGGACGATGCACCCGTCCCTCGTGCAAGCGAACAATACATCTAGGTTAGTCCGAATCAAGATTAGCTCGATATAACCGGCGAGCCGCATGAGTCGCGACACGCTCTATATGGGCGCGCTCATGGTGCTCTGTACGCTGATTGCGTTGGGGGCGGTTGCTTGGAATATGTTCATGGCCCTGCTGGTTTTGGTCCAACTTCTCCAATGCGTCGGTCATCTCTGCGCCCTCTCCCGTAGCTCAACACAAGCTTCATAAGCGCCGCCCGCCGGTGGCTAACGTCCCCTCGACCCGATTGCGCCGGACCGCCCTCGCCAGCAAATCCTCGGGAATTCGCGCGGGGCACCACAAAACTTCCCCTTTCTACCTTTCCTACCCCGCCCCTAGAGCTTATGCACCCAACGTCGGAGAAGAGGAATTCTCAGAAGTTAGCATAGCCCCGGTCCAACACCCACGAGCGACTGGGCCCAGTAGACTCCCTCCCCTAGAAGGCTCGTGCAATCGGCACGTACTGGAGATCTACTAGAACCGCCACAAGGGTGCGAGCGCGACGAGCAGCGGAGCTACGATAAGCGCCGGCAGCATGTTCGCTACGCGTACTTCCTTGAGCTCTAGGAGGCCAAGCCCGAGGCCCACTAGCAGCACGCCCCCGGTCGAGGTCATCGCCAGGATCATGGGCGAGCCCATGAAGGATCCGAAGACTGCTCCGGCAAGCGTCAGGGCACCCTGAACGACGAGGACCGAGCCGGCCGACAGTAGCACGCCCCACCCCAACACCGAGGCGAACGAGAGCGAGGCGACGAAGTCCAGTGCGCTCTTGAGGGCGAGCAGGCGGTAGTCGCCCGAGATCCCATCCTGCAAGGAGCCCAGGAACGTGAGCGGGCCCACGCAAAACAGCAGGCTCGTCGTAACGAATGCCCGGCTCACCGGGCTTCCGCCCTTCGAGAAGCGCCGCTCCAAGGCGTCTCCGAAGCGTTTCAGCCGTCCGTCTATACCCAGAAGCTCGCCGACCACGAGTCCCAAGATCACGCTGACCAGAGGAACGAGCGGGTTATCGAAGCGCAAGAAGCTCTGGATGCCGACGAGTACGGTCACCAGCCCGATGGCGTGCATGGCGGTCTGCCGCATCCCCTCCGGTAGCCTCGCGCCGACCAGCGTGCCTATGCCAGCCCCGACCAGCACCGCGAAGGTGTTTATTATGGTTCCTAGCCCGAACACGGGCGTCAGTGTAGGTCACGATAGTGTGACGCGCGCTCTAGCCGCGCGAGGCGGCGTACTACCGGATGTGTAGCCACCCGACCGGAAAAACGCGCTCTGAGGCCGAGCAGGTGTACTGGCGCAACGTAGCGGGAAGCTGGTAGAGCAGCACGCTCGGCGGTGAGGAACCACCCTGGGGGCCTTATACTGCTCGGGATCCTCGACTCGCCAGGGCGCTTTCGGGCCGACAGCCTCTACTAGAAACCTCTATTCACCCAACGTCGTAGAACACGAATTCTCCGAAGTTCGCACAGGGCACGTTACGAATATCACCCATTTGCGTGATGCACTCTAGCGTAGCTTGTGACTATAATTGCTTAAGAGTCGAGATGTGCTCGACAGAATATGGTAAGGGTTGGGTGATGGCCATGCGCGCGGCTGTGCGGTTCCCTAAACGGGCGCTCAAGAGTTTCGCTGAGATCGCGATCGGTTTGCTTGTGGCTTACGCGCCGATCGCCGCCATCTTGGTCTTCGCGGCGAGTGTCCCGCTCGGCGGGGTGTTGATCGTCGGCGTCATCGGCGTCCCTGCGATGGCGGCGCTGCTCACGGTACTGACCGTCGGGCTCGGTGGGGACGAATCCCATCCCGGCGGCTCACGCCCCTACGACTACGATCCTGGCTCCGACCCCACGCTCCGCTCCGGTGGCGGTTACGGCGCTTTTGGCGGTGGGGCCGACTACGGCGGTGGGGCCGACTACGGCGGCGGGGGAGGAGACGGCGGCGGCGGTTTGTGAGTGGACCAGACGCCCCGATCCTTCTCTATTCACCTAACGACGTAGAGAGACTGTCTGGAAAGTAGCTGGACGGGTCGGATCGCGCGTTTGTCGGTGATGCGAAGCGCCGAGAAGGGTGCCCTTTCGCCCGTTGTGCAGGCTCACAGGACCATGAAATGGAGACTGTCCGGAGTTTCCAGACAGTCTCTAGAACAAGAATTCTCGGAAGTTCGCCTCTAGGTTCTCGAAAGTTCGGGCCCTCGCCTTCGCGTGTATCAGTATAGTAACGTTCGTGCCTACTGTGTTTGTACTAGTAAAAAATAGTGCATTTAGACGATGCGCCGCAATCTCTTCCTTGTGACTATTCTCGTAGCAATGGTGTCAAGGATGATCTAGGCAGGACGGAACGCTCGAGGCAGCGCGAGAGAGGAGAGGGCGTGAACCACTACTGCGACATCTGGTTCTGGAGGGCCTCGGATCAGGCGGAAGTGGCACGACACCTCACTGATCGAACCCGCACGACCAACGAGCCGGACGAACCGCGCCGCGCCGGCCTCGCCCGATCGGCCTTACTACCATTGCTGCGCATGGCGGGGCTGGCGAAGCGGCCGGTCGAGACAAGATCGGTCGAGCACGAGGAGCCTCCGGCACGGGAGAGCTGTGCTTGTGGTAGCGAGGAGTTCGGGTACCGGCAGCCGGTACTCGACGAGGGAGAATGGATTTTGCGATGCCCCAAGTGCGGACACCTGGACCGCCTGCGATGGCTCTCGGACGAGGCTCGGCCCCTCATGCTGGGATTGGCACGGCGGGGGTGGCGACTGCGGCGGACGTGAGCACTTGCGGCAACCCGACCCTTCCTTCTGTTCTTATTCACCCGAGTGCGTAGAACAGGAATTCTCGGAAGTTCACTTGAACGGTGCCGCATAGGGCTGCTCGAGTACGTCGAGTACGAAGCCACTTAATAACACTTAATACAAATATCACTCGTTTGGGTGACATGCCGGGCTCCAGCTATG
>DASQVA010000284.1:0-11919 GCA_035641035.1 Rubrobacter sp.
GGTCTTGGGTGCTGGTGGCATGGCGCAGGTGTACCTAGCCCACGACAACGTGCTCGACCGCGAGGTGGCCTTAAAGGTCTTGAGGGAACACTACGCCCACGACGAGGGGTTCGTCGAGCGCTTTAGGCGCGAGGCCAAAAACGCCGCCGCCCTCAACCACCCGAGCATCGTCCAGGTCTACGATCGAGGGCGTGACAAGGACGGCACCTACTACATGGCCATGGAGTACGTCCCCGGTGGAACGCTCAAGAATCGCATCTGCCAAGGGAGGCCCCTAGAACCCGGGGAAGCCGCCCGGATAGGCTCGCAAGTGGCCGAGGCCCTCAGCCTCGCCCACGACCGAAGCATAG
Organism: Rubrobacter sp.; assembly: GCA_035641035.1. GTDB lineage: Bacteria > Actinomycetota > Rubrobacteria > Rubrobacterales > Rubrobacteraceae > Rubrobacter_D. Next base: position 351 of record DASQVA010000284.1, read on the forward strand.
TCCACCGAGACATCAAGCCCCAGAACGTGCTTTTGGACGCCTCGGCCGAGGCAAAGGTAGCGGACTTCGGCATAGCGCGGGCAGCCAACTCGGAGACGATGACCGAGACGAACCTGGTCTTGGGCACAACGGCCTACATGTCCCCCGAGCAGCTGAGGGGCGATCGCGTGGGACCAGCGAGTGACCTGTACTCTTTGGGCGTTGTCCTCTACGAGACGCTCACCGGCGAGCTGCCCTTCAGGGGCGGTGACCCTATCGCCACGGCGATGAAGCACATAAACGAGTCAGCGCCGCATCCGAGGGAGGTGAACCCCGCCGTCCCCGAGACCCTTGACACCCTGATCGTGAGGCTCCTGGCCAAGGAACCCGAGGAGCGCTACGCGAGCGCGGAGGAGCTAGCCGAGGACCTCCGGCGGATCCGCCACGGGCTCCCTCCGCTCGCCGCGGGGCTCGGGGAGCGAACGACCGCGCGGATACCCCAAGGGATACCTCAAGGGATACCTCAAGGGATACTCCAAGACTCCGGTAGGATGCGCACGGCACCCACCGCCGTTGCCCCTGGGAGTGCCCCTGGTAGTAGATCTCCTGAGAGTAGATCCCCTGGGAGTAGATCTGTTGCGCCCGTGAGTCTGAGTTTCCGGCGGCGAGCTCTGTTGCGCTTTGTCGCCCTGCTGTTGGGCGCGGTCCTGCTCGGCGGGTTGGCGTGGACCCTGTCACAGGCTCCTTCAGAGCAGGAAACGTCCGGGGGGGCGGTTGGCGCGGGACGGGTGGATGTGCCCGATGTGGTGGGCCTGGCGGGGGACAAAGCAATGAAGCGTCTGGACGACGCTGGCCTCAAACCAGGCTCCCAAGACCAAGCTCCCAACGGCGAGTTCGCCGAGGGCACGGTGTTCGAACAAGACCCCGAGGCGGGGACCGAGATCGAACGAGGCACGGCCGTGGACCTGGTCGTGAGTACGGGCCCGGCTCAGGAGCTCACGCCGTCTGCCTCCCCTTCAGCGTCGCCCACAGCCCCGGCTCCGGCCACGACGGCTACAGCCCCGGCCTCGGCCCCGGCTCCGGCCACGACGGCTACAGCCCCGGTCTCGGCCCCGGCTCCGGCGTCGCCCACGAGCAATGCGGAATCCAACAAGCGCCGGGAGGAACAACGAAAAGAAGAGCAGGAGGAAGCGGCCGAGGAAGTCCGAAAGGCGGCACAAGAGGCTGCTAAAGAGGCGCAGAAGAGGCGAGAAGAAGCTACCAAAGAATTAGAGAAGCAGCTGAAGGAGGCGAGAAAGGAGTAGCCTCCTGCTCCCGAAGGGCACGCTCACTGTCCGCACAATAAGCCTGCGCGCAAGCCGCTCAAAGGGGGCAAGGAAAAGTAGAAGGCTCCGCGAGACCTCCGGCGCCTAGGCCTACACCTCTCTTCGGATCACTCCACGAACTCCCGAGAACACACCTTCCACAACGTTGGGCGCCTAGAGTTCGAGCAGGTTTTGTGTGGCCCGAAAGGTGTAGGCGGTAGACTACCCGTCTCGAGGCGCTAACGGAACGGAGTAACAACGGGGTGGATAGGTATTGGGTGAGAACCGAGACACGATTGCTGGGCCGATCAGGGTGCTGCTGGCCGACGACCACACCATGTTCCGCGAGGGCCTGGCCGGCGTCCTCGCCTCCTACGGCGTCATGGAGGTTGTCGCCGAGGTCACCAACGATGGGGAGGCCTTAAGGCTGACCCGCAAGCTCGAGCCCGACGCGGTGGTCATGCAGGTGCAGGTGCCCTTAGAGAGGGCTAAGGAGACGCTCCGGCAGATGCGCGCCTTCCCCGACCCGCCCAAGGTGGTGATAGTGACCATGTTCGAGAACCCCCGCTACGTGAGGGAGCTCACCGGGGTGGGGGCTAGTGCCTACCTCTTAAAGAGCTCCTCCGCCGAGCACCTCATCGCCGCCGTGCGGGCCGCGGTGTTCTATCTCGAAGGGAAGAACGTCGTGCTCGGGATGCCCCGGGCCTTGCTCCAAGAGGCCGCCGGGGACTCAGACGGTGACCTCAGCGCCAGGCAACTGGAGGTTCTGCTACTCGCCGCTCGCGGTCTCTCCAACGGCCGGATCGCCGACAGCCTCCACCTCTCTGAGGCCACCGTTAAGCGCCACCTGGCCGACGTCTACCAGAAGATGGGAGTCTCCTCGCGGGGTGAGGCGGCCCGGGAGGCCCTCTTGAGGGAATGGATCACCATAGAGGAGATCACTGCCGAGGAGGACAGGCAGCCCGATCTGCCGTCTACCCTCGGCTAGCCGCGATCCTCCACGGGCGCCGTCACGCTCGCCGCCACGGCCACCGTTCGGAGCAGGTCCTCCGTAGACATGTCGCATATCTCAGAGACCACCCCGTCCGTCCTTACCCTGCGCGTCCATGCTATCGGAGTAGAGCATCTCCACTTTGCAGGGGACGCCTTCGAGCGCCTCCACGGTGATCGGCCCGGTGTCGTTGTAGACGAGCAGGTACGGCCGGAAGCCCAACAGCTCTCCCTCTGTGGCCTCAGGGGAAGCGATCCTCACCTCGAGGCCGGGACGGTGGTGCTGGATCGAGAGCGCTATAGCCTCGCGGTACATCCATGGCTAAACGGTTACCAGTACGCGCATATCGTGCTCCTACCTAAGAAGACGAGTCACTCACGTTGTACCCGCCCGGCACACCGGCTAACGTATGCGAACTTCGCAGACCTCCTACCCCTAGAGTAGGTCGAACAACACTACTTGCACGCACTCAGGCGAATAGGGAAAAGAGAAGGGCCCGCGCGTTTGTTGCGCAATCGGCAAGGGAAATCATGCTCAACAGGGGCTTCCTAGAATGGAAGACTGATGCTTTGTACGAGTACGCCAAGGCCCGCAGTGAGGGTTACAGCGGCTTTACGGCCGAGGAGGTCGAGCAGCTCACGGGCCACCCCGCCACCTCCAATAAGACATTCGCTAATGGCTTTGCGCAGGTGTTCAGGGGCAGCTGAAGTTCGAAGCATCCTTAGCATACACCCTTCGGAGAACACCTCTTCCACCCACTCGGGTGAATAACCTACAAGCACCGTTATCAAAAACGACTATTGACAACGTCTGTTGCGAGGCGTATACCGAAGCCTGACAACAGAATGCCAAGAAGACGCCGAGTCCCCGGGTGGCGCCGGGGGGCGGGGAACCCACCAAGGGCCGCACGGGTCCCCGGGGTGAACCTCCAGCTAGGCTTACCTGGCTGGCGTAGGGCTTGTCCTTCGGCCCGAACCCGACAGCTAACCTCGTAGGAGTCGAAGACGGAGGTAGCCAAGGTGCCCGAACGGCGACCATTATGGGAACTGCCGATGTTCGGCAGGCAGTACGGTTTCCGCGCCGAGCGGGAGGAGAAGGTTCTGCGCTACATCCTCCACCGCATGGACGCGGACGCCGAGCTTCACGACGTGCTCCAAGAGCCCTACGTGCGCCGTAACTGCTCCAAAGGGGAGATCGACGAGATCATCATGAACCCTGAGCTCGTCCACCACTGCAGGGAGCACCTGGAGCACGTATTCGGCTCCGAGGAGCTCGATCCCAAACGGCGTCGCTAGGGGTGGGTGAATAGGCCGCTGCGCCCCGGTCCAGACGGTCTAGGATTACGATGGAGGGGCGTTTATCCTCCGTGGTCTCTTATCGGTTTCTTAAGTACGATTGGTAACGAAACTCCTCTCGTCTTACCTAAGAATACCCTTCAGCATACGACCGAGGGAATCCAACAACACGGCCCGAGCCCCTAAGATCCCGCCCAAAAAGGTGATCGATGAGGACAAAGATAACCCTCTAAGGAGGGGGAGTGTCGGGCCACCTTCTCTTCTACAAACCAATCTATCAGTGCACCGCCCACTTTCGATTAACTATCGATTAACGATCCGCTCAAGAGCGATTAAAGACCCCACCGCGGCTATGCAGGGTCTTGGATATGACCTTTGGAGAATTCATCTGCCACGCACTCGGGTGAGTAGGGACGAGGGGAGGAAGGGCCAAAGCGTTATGCCTGGACCCTCCACTACGCTTGCCGACTACTACTTCTGTAGTCTTCTAGCTCACCGTAAAGAACCACAGCCTTTGTGGTAAGCCGGTTTTGGTGGTGTTCTGGTCGAGAGGGGCGTCCGCCACACATCCTTTGTTTCCTAGTGACCACCGCCTGGTAGGTGACGCCAGTAGGGAGTGTCGGTCGGGTTCAGAGTCGCCGTATCGGTGGCAGCGGAGTAGCTGACCGTTGCGGCGAGCCTGGCGGTAGAGCCTTTCTTGAAGAGATAGAAGGTGGTGACGTTTATGGATGAGGCTATCGTGAGAGAGGTTGCCAATCAGGCTGAGAGTCGAGCGCAGGATCGCTGGTGAGACGGTCCAAGCCCATGCCGCTGGGGCTCATGGTGTAGATCTCTAGGTTACCGCCGTCGCGGTTGCTAGAGAAGTCTACTTTGCCGTTCTCACCCGGAGAGGCGACCCCCGCAGGCTCACCCACCACCAGCATTGTTTGCATCAGCATCCCCACTGCCGCTAACACCCCCGTAGCTGTCGCCAGCACCCCTAAAGAAAGTTGGTATTAGTCTTCCTCTGCTACTCTGTGCTCACGGCCTCGGTCCCCAGTTAGGCAAGATCTCGCTCAGCCCAGTTCCCGCCGGAGTGCCGGGTACTTCGCTCTCGTCGGTGCCATCTGGGTTCACGGTGTAGGCATGACCATCCCGGGTGAAGGCTATCTTAAGGCCGTCAGGCGACCAGACGGGATCTTTCCCATCCTTTACCACCAGCTGTCGATCCGTGCCGTCGGGTCTTATCGTGAAGATGCGCGTTCCCTGGGTGCGGGTAAAGCTGTAGAAGACTATCCTCTGACCGCTGGGCGACCAGTCAGGAGAGTACTCCTGCCCCTTGTAGTCTGTTAGCTGCTTAACCCCCGTGCCGTCGGCGTTCATCGTGTAGAGGTCCACCTCATGCGGGCGAAAGGATTCCTTGTAGAAGACTATCTTGGTACCGTCCGGCGAGTAGGCGGGGTCTCTCTCTCGGACCTCGTAGCCGTTAACGGGCGGGGTGTTAGTGAGGTTCTTCTGTTTGGTGCCGTCGGTGGCGTTCATCACCCAGATATCTGCGCCCCCCGCGAAGGCTATCTTCTTGCCGGTGGGCGAGTAGGCGGGATCTCTGCCGTCCGTGGAGCCACTGAGGTTCCTCTGGGCGGTGCCGTCGGTGGCGTTCATCGTATAGATCTTGCCGCTTTCTTGCCCTTCTCGCTGGCTCACGAAGGCGATCTTGTTGCCGTCGGGCGAGTAGGCGGGCGAGGTATCGTATGCTGAGTTGTTGGTCAACTGCTTGCGCTCCGTGCCGTCGGGGCTCATGGTGTAGATCTCGTGGAGCCCACTCGGTAAGTGAGATACGTAAGCTATCCGGCCGTTGTCTCCCGGAAAGGCCGCCTGGGCCGGTTCCTTCACTGCGAGCATCGCCACCCCGCAAGCCGCGAGCATCGCCGCCCCCATCGTTGCCGCAAATCCGAGAACGGTTCGTCCCATCATCCCCTCCGTTATTTACCAGTTGAGCGGAGGAAGAAAGATGTGAAGCCCCCGCCCCATTACGTACCAGCGAGAATAATAGACTGCCGCTGCTAGCTACGCTAGGCGCAGCCCCTGAAAAGATTACTTCTGAGAACACCCCTTCCACGCAATCGGATGAATAACGTTGTTGATCGTGCGAGCATGGACGCTCCAGGCATCACTGTATGATGTCATCCCTGCATGGGTCGACCGGAAGATGGCGGCGCAGGGTAGTTAGGCGCGAAGAAGACTCGAGGCGTGGAGATCCACATCTTGTTCTTCGTAGCCGCGGTCGCGGCCGGGGCGATCAACACGCTAGCCGGCGGGGGTGGGTTGCCGAGTGCCCGCTGCTGACCCTGGTCCTCTCCCCGGCTCCGCCGACGCCACGAGTTCTCTCGCCCTGCTCCCCGCTTATCCTACCGCCGTGTGGCGCACCCGCCGCGAGCTGGCCGGGTACGTCGGCGGTGGCTGTGGTTGCTCCTAGCAACCAGCGTTGTGGGCGGCTTGGCGGGCGCGCTGATGCTGGTTCGCACGGACGACCGCAACTTCGTGTTCTTGATGCCGTGGCTGGTGCTGGGCAGGAGCCGCTCGGCCAGGTCTTTGAGACGGGACACGTTTTGCTCATCACCGTAAGGGTCGTTATCCAACACTACCTCCTGAGCACACGGGTGGTTACCTACGTCGAACGCTAGTGATTCGCGTGATGGTTTGGGAAGCTTACCTGCCAAGACCCTTGCGCAAGGGCCTCAGCGTCGCCGCTCGAACGCCGAACTTCCGAGAACTTCTGAGAGGCGTTCTTAGGCCGCTACTGGGCAACCTGTTTCGAACATTATGCGAAATTGGTCCCCTGTAGCCCTCCGGCTGCTACGCCTCTAAGGAGCTTGCCACCCGCGTGGACTCTCGAAACCATGCCAACGCTATATCTAGCCGACACCCTTAGGAGACCGGACCTTACCGCGACGAGGGAGTGACGGCAGCGCCACACTCCTGCTCCATCCAAGTGCCAACGAATCGGAGTAAACGTACCCTACGTCAAGACTCCGGCACTAAGGCTCCTACTGGTACCGCGAATACCGTACCCTCCAACAAGAACAAGGTCCTCTCGTTGTCCGCTCCGGGGCACCGCATTGCTGCGGTTATAAGAGAATCCCGCATAAAACCTACCCTTTTGAGCAGCCCGCGGAGACCCGCGTTTTACCGTACTCTCCGACAAAAACAAAGCAGGATCAGTCGTCACCGCATACCGTACTCCCCCGCAAGAACATACCGTACCGTCCGACAAATGCTTGCTCGCTCCCGAAGTTCCCTGATTTCACGACGAAAGGCTTTTCTACAAAAGACTTGCAAATCCTGGGTTTTTTACGTTGTTTGGTCCCGGTTAGGATATACCGTACCCTGCTACAAGCCTTACCGTACTCCCCAGCAAAGGATACCGTACTCCCCGACAAAGGATACCGTACTCTCCGACAAGCCTTACCGTACTCTCCGACAAAGGATACCGTACTCTCCGACAAGCCTTACCGTACTGCGCCGCAAAACATAGCGTACCCTGCAACAAGAGCAGTGCGCGATGTGCCTGCAAAGTGGGGAAAAGTTGCCGGCGACCGCTCTGAGCGTCCTGTATGTGTTTATTGTTAAATGTTCTTATGTTGTTTGGGGATAGGGATTAAGGGATTGACCGACAGCGGGATTCAGGAGCTCAGGCTCTTCGAGTCCGAGGGGGGACCCTTGATCCAGGTCGAGGTCAACCTCGAGGAGGCCCCACTCTTCATGTTCAAGCGCCGAGACAGACGCGAGGAGAGCACCGAGGCCCGCAACACGGTCCTAACGAGAGACGGGGATCGTCTAGAGCAGTACTGGAAGATAACCGCCCACCGCGACTTCGGTCTGCCCGGCCCCCAAGATCAGGATGTCTTTGTCGCGGTTATGACAGTGGTAAGCAGGCGAGGCGGCATACCCCCGGACGGACACGTAAGCTTCACCCTCTACGAGCTCCTAAAGATACTAGGGAAGACCCACGCGGGCAAGAACTACGACGACCTACGCGATTCGCTCGACCGGCTCTCGGAGACCTCCATTTACGCGGAGAACGCATTCTACAGTAAGGAAGACGAGGACTTCCGTTCCCACCGCTTCCGGATGTGGAGCGTCCACTTCTCCAGGAAGAAGCGCAAGGGCCGCGCGAGCGAGCACCACACGCTGCGGTTCGACGATATTCTCGTGCGCTCCTACAACGCCAGCTACCTAAAGAGTCTCGACTCCGATTTTTACTACGGTCTTAGGCGTCCCCTGGCTCGCAGCCTCTACAAGCTCGTGGACGTCAAGCGCAAGGAGGCATTCTCGTGGTCGGTGGAGCTAGAGGGCCTTCGGTTGCTGCTCTCGATGCCCGAGAGCTACAAATACCCCTCGGCCATCAAGCGTCAGCTGGAGCCAGCCCACCGCGAGCTGGTCGAGAAGGGGTTCCTCGCCCGCGCCGACTTCGAAGAGCGGGGTCACAGTGCGACGAAGACGAACTTGGTCCGCTACCGAGTCTCCCAAAAGTTCGTCCGCGAGAGGTCAAGGCCTAACCCTGAGCTCTCCGACGGCGAGCGCTTCGCGACCGAGGCCCTCGTCGCCCAAGGCGTGTGGCCCCAGGCCGCTCAGGAGCTCGTAGTCAAGCACGGGGCCGGCCACTGCCTCCACTACCTCGAGGCACTCCCCTACCAGGAGGCCGTCAAGAACCCGGCTGGCTGGCTGAGGACCCACATCGAGAACGCCTGGCCCGTGCGCGTACCCGAGGAGCCCCCCACTCTCCCGAGGCCCGAACCAAGCGGGACGGTGATCGATATCCCCGATCCCGCCTCCGAAGAAAGGGACCCCACCAGACTGGATCGTATCGGCCCCGACCCCTCTCTCTCGGACCTCGCCAAGCCGGATCCCGCCCAAGCGGCCGACGCTGACAGGCAGGCCGCCGCAGAGGAGGTCGCGAGACGCGGGGCCGCCGGGGAGTTCGATAGGGCTATTCGGGCCTTCGAGGCCCTCCCCTACGACGAGTACAGGAAGTTCGTCGGCCACCCCATCCGCCACCTCGACAACAACCGCTACTACGTTAACCTCGACGGCGACCTCTTCGTCTACGTCGGTGGCACCGACCCCGAACACCGCCACCTCCTTCGCCGCCTCGACCGTACCGCCTGACCTCCTCATGAACTTCTGGTGTTAATCAGTATAATACTTATTGGGTACGCTCGGTAGCCGGGCCGGGTATCGTATCTTCCTTTCATTGTTGAGCTTTTCTTTCTTATCTTTCGCTTTTTTCTAGGTTCTCTTGTTTCTCTTGTGCCACTCTCTACGCTCGATCTAGAAGTATTATAGGTAAATGTAAGAGACCGTAGTGCTGACTACAACGCCTTGTCGAAAGGCATGGGCTGTTTGCGTACGTGTTTGCGTGTACGGTGGCCTGCAGCTGATCGTATTGATGGTTAGCTCTCCGCACCGGCTTCCGGGTCTGCTCGGCTCCCCTCTCCGTGCTCGAGCGGCCACTTCTCAACTGACCCCTGCCGACACAATCTCGTGCATCTGCGCCCAGATCACTTCTCCCCGTCCAGTCTTGCCGCAGGGTTCGCCGCAACCCAACGTCACACCCGTATCGTCCTTTCTCGTGGCCGAGCTGCCCCTTCTCCCGCCGAAGAGCGTCCGCACCTGGTCGACTCTACTCTGTAATTCTGTTAATTTGTTACTCTGTAACTCTGTCAGCAACCGCTGAGCAGGACACCGGCTGCGTAGCGGGGTAATCCGGCGTACTGCGGGCCCCGGGGCGTTGCACGAGCAAGGCACATTGAGGGGGGCGAGGGGGCCAGACCACGCCGGTGAGGCGAGGATGCGCCCTAGATCCGTCCCCAGAGGGGCCTGCGCGCCCCTGTGCGCCGCTCGAAGTCGATTCGTGTTAAAGGGCCCTACCCTGACCCGTCGGGGCTTTGAGAGGCTTCTCCGTCCCGGGCGACAAAGAGGCCGTCAACGCCTTCGTGGGCGAAAGTGCCGAAGGTGTACAGTTAGCCCCGTTGCCTGCTCTCTGAATTACAAAGTTACAGAGTCTGTATGTGGCGTACTCTGTAACTTGTGCTAGGGTACGGCGGACGAAGGCGAAGCGGGCGGGGAGGAGGACGCTTGAGGATCGTCGTGGTGGCGAACGGCAAGGGGGGAGTGGGGAAGAGCACGACGACGGTGAACCTGGCCGGGATCCTGGGGGAGGAGATGCGGGTGCTGGTGGTGGACTCGGACCCGCAAGAGTCGGCGACGTGGTGGATGGAGCGCTCGGAGGGGCCGGGGGCGGTTGACGTCGTGCAGGAGACTGACCCGAGAATGCTCGGGCGCGTGCGGGAGGTCGGAGGCTACGATGTGGTGCTGGTCGATACGCAGCCTGCCCTGAGGGCGGAGGCCCTGGGGGCGGTGATAGGGGCGTCGGACTACGTGGTGCTCCCCAGCCCGCCGGCGCCGATGGACATCGTGGCCCTCATCGAGACGGTCCGCCAGGAGGTACGCTCCTCGGGCGTCCGCCACCGGGTACTGCTCACTCGGGTGGACGCCCGCAGCAGGGGCGAGGCCGAGGAGGCTCGCGGGGCGCTGGCGGGGGCGGGCATCCCGGTTTTCGAAGGCATGGTTAGGGAGTACAAGGCGCACCGCACGGCCTCCCTGCTCGGCATCCCAATTAGCGGGCTCGGACTGCGGAGGGGACGGAACGCCGAGGACGACTACAGGCTGGTGACTGGCGAGCTGCTCAAGGACCTCGCCGAGGGGAGCGGCTGATGGGCGGGAGGCGCCGGCGTGGGCTGGCCGACCTCATAGGCGAGGTGGGGGCCGCGCCGCAGGAGCACGAGAGGGAGGGTCGAGGCCGCAAGAGTGCGGCGATAGGAACACAAGAGCAGGTGCACGAGAGCCAGCCGGGGAGCGGGGGAGAGGCCACCGTACAGCCCGCCGCAAGGGAGCAGAGCCGCGATGAGGCCATGACACCGGCGCCTCGGGTCCCGAAGCCTCGGGTCCCGAAGTACCTCGCGCTCGAGCGTAAGGAGGCGCGGCTTCGGGGGGACCAGGTGGACTCCCTAGCTTCACTGGCCCGCCGCGTCAACCGGCAAAAACCATTGCGCGGGGGCGAGCGGATCACCGAGAACACCCTTATCCGGGTCGCTGTGGACTGGCTCATCAGCCAGGAAGAATATGTCGGGGGCTCCACCGAGGAGGAGATAAGGCGTGGCCTCAGCGTACCGGGGCCCCATGGCGGAAGGGGCGCGTAGCGGATGCCCCTGCGGACAGGGCGCCGGGGGTACGACGCCTCAGGCCCGGTACGGGATCGCGCACTCGGAAAGGACGTGGGCGCGTTGATCCTGTCTCCAGAAGGGAAAACACGCGAACTTTCGATGCGTGGAATTTTCGGAACTTTACATAGCCCCGGTCCGCTACCAATAGGGTTAGTCTAAGCCACATGCCGTTCGTCTCTCTAGACTTGCTTGGCGCGTTGGTAGTCTTGGCCCTGATCGTCGCGAGGTAGCTGCCGGTGCATCATTGGCTATGAGGGCTCCACCGCCGGGCGTCACCGCCAAACGTTTGCGAAGGACCTGCAAGGGTAGGAAAAAGAACGCCCGGGGTGGCCCGGGGTGGCCTGCGGCGGAGGTCGCTAACCCTCCTTGCAATCTCCCCTCCTAAAGCCGCCGGGATCATCTGGGTGCCGGCCCTCATCCACCGTTAGGCCTTTGTTCTTGCCCTTGATCGCCGGAGTGCGCAGATGAAGACCCCCACTAGTAGCGGTGTTTGGGCCGCGCCTCTATCCCCGGTCGGCCCGCAACTCTTCTATCTGACGGTCCACCTCCTCGAGGACCACCCCAAGCCTGTCCTCCAGCCGCGCCCTTCGGTGGTAGGCGAGGTCTCGGGTCAATCCCCTCGCTTCTTGGAGGAGCACGCGCATGTTGTGCAACTCCGATAGCTGGGACTCGGCCAGCTGTCGATCTGAGCCGCGTTCTCGTCCGTTGGCCATGGAAGCATTCTACTTCTTGTAC
>DASQVA010000285.1:0-2680 GCA_035641035.1 Rubrobacter sp.
TCCCAGCGGGATGTACTTGAGCTCAAAACGCCACGCGGATAAGCCCTTGGGCCAAACGGGTTGCAGCACGGTTGCAGTACATGGCGTCAGGAGGCATTCCAGTATTTACCCTATCTTCCACGTTTTACCTGCAAAACAGCACTTTTTGAGAGCCGACGAGCGGACTCGAACCGCTGACCTGCTCCGGCTACGAGTGATCCATCAGGCGTTGCAGGGGATTGCACGGGTTTGCAAATCCCGCATTCCTAGGCGGCTTCCTCTGCTCCGGCTTGCTGAGTGTTGCACCGTATTGCGCTCCCGGTGGTATCAGAGTGGTATCAAAAGGCCACCGATGTTGAATTGAGATGTATTGCTGGGCTGCGATATCGCCTCGTCGGTGCTGTATGTTGCCGCCGACATATTGATCTCCTGGTGGGACCCGAACTGCAGCTACCGTGATCAGTCATTCAGTGAGCTGCTGGCTCCCGGGTCTCCAACGAGACCCCTCATTTTAATGTTGAATACCATCCCGTATGGCGTGCTGATGACGGCCTTCGGGGGCTGAAGTCGAGCTCTACGAGGTTCAGTGAATGAAGTATGGAGGATTCTATAGGAACTCCGTGCCGATGGGGTACTCATCCGGTATGTAACTCACTGACCATGGTCTCTGTTCCTAACAGATCAGGGACGGCATCCACCACACAACGTCCGTACGGATCGCCTTTGAAAACCCATTCTTGTATCTCTTCTTGTGTGAGCCCGATCGGTATAGGGGCTTTCCCGCTATGCTGCTCTGCAACGTGCTGCGCGAAACTCAAAGCCTTCTCCTGCGAGGAGAACACGGGTAACACGGACTCGTAGGCGCGCATGCGTGACATCTCAAAGTAGGGATGCTCCGCCTTCGCCTTGGCTGCTGTAGGCTCAGCACGCTCCTTGACGATCAGAATCCAGAAGTCTCGCTCCATACACTGGCCTCCACTCCTAAACGAGCCGGTGCTCTGCGTAAGGATACGCACCCTTTGATGCCCACTGCCATGCTGAACCTCCAGCGAGCCAGGCTCCCAGCATCGATACTATCTGTCCTAACTAGCCGACCCGCGGCTCGCGCACCGCGCCGGATGATGCTCTAAGCTCCGCCACGCCCGGCCAACTTTCGATCGGGTCCACTGAACGAACGACCTTCATGCCTGCAGCCGCGTAGCGCTCGAATGCGGCATCCGCGTCGTCCGTGTAGTCGACGACGCCTGGCACGACGACCGGAGACGTGCAGTCCTCTAGGAGGTAGGTGCGCTCGGCAAGCCGCTCCCCGGCGGCCTCCTCCTCCAGGAGGTCATCGATGGTCCAGGCCATGCAGTGGCTCTTCGCCTGCCCGGCCACGACAATGACATCGAATGTGTGTAGCTTTTCGATGAGCTCGGTGTTCTTCCCCCCGAGGCGATCGCCGTCCGGTCCCTCGGTCACCTCCGGGCCGAGCATTGAGTAGTGCTCGGTGAGCGGGTTGTTCCCCTTGACCTGGAAGTCGGGTTGACTGTGCCGGGCGATGCTGTGAAAGAAAACCGCTTCCTCGACCGCCGAGACTAGAGCGTACCCGATGCTACCGAGCATGGCGTGATAGGGCCAGATGGTTAGGTTGTACTTCCCGCCGTCGGCCAGTTGCCGCGTGTAGTGAGCGAGGTAGCGCTCGGCGTAGTCGACGTCCATCCCGAGAGCCTCGGCGACCGCGGTGTTCATTCTCCAGCGGCCGGCCTCGACGTCTTCGTCCGAGACGAGCGTAAGGGGCGCCGGGTGGTTGCCGTGCTCATCGACGAGCCAGATCGCGTGGAAGACCTGCATCGTATGGTGGGTGTCGAGACTCGGGAAGATCTGTGTGATTGTGCCAAGATTGCGGTAGATGAACTCGCACAGACGACGGTTGTCGTCGACCGCGCCTGTGCCCGAGCGCCCAGCGACGAAGAGCTCGAAGTCCGAGATGCAGAACGTATTCTGGACGTCGACGGCGAGGAGGCAGACGCGAAAGGAGTCCTCTGCCGCTGGGCCAATAGCGTGCTCCTCAGCCCACACCTCCGCATCGCGCGCACGGTCCTCGTATGGAACCCGCCAAACTTCACCTACGCGGCTGGGCTCGAAGTGCTTCGGGAGTTGCAGGTCACGCATTGCGCCATCCAGTCCTTAGACGTTTCACGAGATTGCTCCGTCGCCGCCTGATTATATCGAGCAAGTAGTGGAACGCGACCCATAATGGAGATCGCTCGAGGAAGGTTCACGAACTCCAGATTGGGACCGTCGCCCTGACGACTAACTGGCGCAAGGGCGTCGGGCACGGTAGGGGACGCCTGGTGAACGCTATGCCGTTGGACTGGGACTTGGCGGACGCCCGAGAACGCCCTCCGCTGTGGGGCGCGTAGCGCATCCCTCAGGCGGGCAGTAGATGGCTTCGCCACGTGCTGACCCTCAGCCGCCCTCGGGCGGGTCGTTGGGGGGTGACGGCTAGCCTGGCCGCTGGCGCTGTGGAGCCGTATCGGGGCGTAGCCGCAACGACACGTGGGCAGGCTGCAGAGTCTCCTCTACCGCGCTCGTTAAGAAGCTGCTCAACGCACCCAGGTCTGTCATGGTGCGCGTAGAGACAGAGAAGGCTTCTAGGGTCTATGCAGCATCTTACTTTCTTAACCTACTGCCTATAGGCGAAACGGTACGTGATACC
>DASQVA010000286.1:0-2707 GCA_035641035.1 Rubrobacter sp.
CACCACCGATCCGGGCACCACCGACCAGGGCTCTACCGATCCGGGCTCTACCGATCCGGGCACGACCCCAACGGATCCGGGTACGACCGATCAAGGGAGCTCCACCGCGCCACCGCCCTTGGCGCCCTCGGCGAACCCGACATCACCGACGGGGGGTGCGGGCGGCCCGCTGACCCTGGCGACCACGGCGGATAGCGCGGGCAGCCCGCCGGAACATGAGAACGGCGCCACGACAGAGCTGGTGACTTCGACGACGCCCAACTACGACCGGCTCTTGGGGTCGGGTAACGATCCTCCCGCGTCGGAGCCGGCAGCCGAACCGGCCCCCTTGGTGGCCGGTGTAGCGCGGGCGCTCGCCACTTACTCCGAGCAGGCCCCCGACCTGGCCGAGCGGATCGACAACCTGGCCGAGCGGACCGGCGATGCGCTGGGCGGTCTGGCCCAGGCGCTGGGCGCGCCGCTCGGCGGTGACGGAACGCCGAACCCGGGCGGCGGCCCCGTCGTTCCTCCGGATACACCCATACCTGTTTTCCCGGTTTCTCCCGGCGGGTCCTCCCCCGACGGCAGCTTCTTCTCGGGTGCGTCGGCGGGCTCCGGCAACACTTTCGTGCCGTTGTTCGGCGCCATCGCCTTGCTGGCGCTCGCCCTCATGCGGGGCGGAAAACCCTGGTGGCTTCGCGGCGAAACGTCGAAGCCGAAGTCTGCCCTGCGCTTAGCCATCGAACGCCCCGGCTAACGCCCCCTTACTAGAGGTGCGCCTTCTGGCGCGCCTCTAGGTCCTACCGACCGTCCTCGTTAAAGGACGGTCGGTAATCGAAACCTTTCCCAGTAAGGGGGAAACGCCTTGTTAGCGAGAACGAGAAGACATCTCTATCTGCCGGCGGCGGTGCTGGTGCTGTCGGCGTTGGTCCTGGCACTCCTGCCCACCGTAGCCGAGGCCAAGGAGCCCGCTAAGACGCCGGATGCGCGAGGCGCCGAGCGCGTGGTGGTCCGCCCGGGCGATTCGTTGTGGTCCATAAGCAGCGATTTGCTCGGTCCCAACGCGAGCACCCGTGAGATCGCAGAAGAAGCGGAGCGCATCTACGCGCTCAACCGTGACCTGATCGGCGGCGACTCGAACCTAATATTCGCAAACCAGGAGCTGTCGTTGCCTCCGGAGGCCGGCCAGCCCGCGGCCGGACCTACCGCCCGGGCGGCGCGAGATGAGGCGGGTGGTGCCCGCACTGCTTCGACGGGTCGTGCCTCACAGGGGGGTATTGCTAGGCCGGCTGGCGAGGGCGGCGAAGCCTCGCAGGCCAGAGCCGATCTGTTGGCGCTCCCGGACGTGGCCGCCCCGGTCCCTGCCGTGAGGTCGCTGGCCTCCCAGGACGCGGCGCGCTCGCCTGCGGCGTCCGTTTGGAGTTATGTCCGGTCTACGTACTCGTCTGCTGTTACAGCGTTGGGCGACTACTCTTTGGCCGAGCTTCGCGCGAACGTGAACCGGCAGCAGCTCGGTATGGGCATCATCGCGCTCACCCTGTTGGTCGCGGGCGTTATGGCGTGGAAGCTTCCCATGAAGCGCAGCACCGTGGACGTAGCGGCGTGGGGAATACCCTCCGGACACTACGGCAGCTACGCTTACTCTGAGCCCCTCGATAGCTTCGGTCACGTGCTCCAGGCGTCGGCAGAGGCAACCGATAGACGCGAAGATGCACTAAAGATGCCTGTGACGGCCTCCGCACCCGAGCAAGATACTGACGGGTTGGACAGCGGGGCAGCCACGGCGGAGAACAGGCTCGCCGGCGCCGGAGTTATCGGGGCCTTGACAGGGAGGCGAAAGCACCTGAAGCGCCGTAAGCGGTCGCCAAGAGCGCGACCCTCGCGCGGTGGTGCGATCAGCGGCGCTTACAGTCGGGAGATTCGTCAAGCCGTATCGCAGGCCACGCTGAAGACCCGATCGCCGAGGTCGGCAAGGCGTCGTGCCGGGGAACCGTGGCAAGGAACCCTGGCGATGGAGGCGGTGCCGGGAGGGCACCTCGGAGGGGCTTGGCTAGCCGCTGAGCCCTCGGTGCCATCGGCGAACGGGGAGAGCATCCCGGACCAGAGGTTGCTGCTCCTGTCCACTCGCCAATGGGAGACCCTGGAGCTGGCCGCCGAGGGGTTGCCCAACGCCCAAATATCCCGACGGCTCTTCATCACGGAGTCCACCGTTAAGCAGCACCTGCGCAAGGCCTACCGCACTCTGGGCATCCGCAACCGGCAGGAGGCGGCCAGTCTTTTCGGGCGTGACGGCCAAGCCGTAAGCCATTCGGCACAAGAGGGGGTGCGATCATGAAGCAGTTCTTGGTCGTCCAAGCTGACGCCGTGTTCCGCGAATGCCTCGCGATCGTGCTGGAATGGAGCACAGAGCTCCAAGCCCTCCAGGCCGGGTCGGTCGAAGGTGCCCGTAGGGCATTGGCCGACCCACGTAACAAGGTCCAGCTTGCGATCGTCGACATCGATTCGCCCAACGGAAACCCGCTGGAGTTGATTGAAGAGCTTCGCGGATCCGACCCCCACCTCCCGATTCTCGCGCTCACCACGGCCGACTGGAGCCTCGAAAGGCGCGCCCGGGCGTTGCGGGCCGAGGCGGACCAGGTGTTCGACTCGAGCGGTGCCCTTGAGGAGATCATAGACTCGGTGCGTCGGCTCGTTAGTGGTTCCCAAACCACTAACGGCCACCGAGGTA
>DASQVA010000287.1:0-31524 GCA_035641035.1 Rubrobacter sp.
ACGGTGCCTGGAGAGCTATCATCAGGGCCAACGGCGGCGGCCCGGGCAAGGTGGCAGAAGGCGCCTACCACCTAGTCGTCTGCCTTACCGCTCGCGGCAAGGTTGTCAGCTCGCCGCAACGGCCCGCCAGCGCCCCGAAAAACCCCACCCTCCGCAGGAGCAGCAATATGAGGACGACGCTGGCTTCGCGCCGGGGACTGTTCCCGGCGCGACTTCGAAACAAACGCTTTCCCATCGTTGGGGAGGCGTTTTGCGCCTCAGGTTGCGGATACCGCATACTTTGGGGCGCTTTTACGCAACCGGGTTGACCGTGACCTTTTCCGGCGATGATCCGCTAAGAACCTCGTTGAACGGCGTACGACGAGGGTATTGGCGAGTAAGGGGTAGGCTCACGAAGAGATTTGGGCCCGCGCACGTGCCGGGTCTGATGGCTGGTTTAACACGGTGTCAATCAGAGGAACGCCTGTGCAGCAGCCGTGCAGCCCCCCGGGTCAATCTCCTGAAAGCTCAAAAAACCCGTTGACGTAGAGATCGCTACTTTGCAGCTGTCTTGCACTGTTTTTGCGCGGCGGAGTGAGAGATTCGAATCCCTTCGGCTCCACCCGTAAACGTCGCGCAAAAAGTAGAATGCTTGAACCTCTGACAGGCGAGGCGATCGGCGCTACGCCTCGGCGGCGCGTGCGGCCGGTTCGGGTAGGGGGAAGAGGCCTAGGAAGCGCTCCACCGCCGACTCGTCGCCCTCAATCTCCACGTCCCCGGAACGCCTGGCTTCGGCGAGGGGACGGCCGTTGTAGACTAGCGCTGCCAGCGTAGCAGGGTCGGTTTCGACGGTCGCGTCGGGCCGAACTGCGTTCCCGCGGGCGATCTCGAACCGGCCGTCGGCGACCTCGGCGTGGAAGCGGTCCTCGCCGAGCCGCAACTCGTAGCTGGCCGTTAGTCCCTCGGCGGCGCGCGGGTCGAACATCGTCCGACAAGAGAGGATAAGGGAATCGACGCTCAGTCCGGCGTCGCGGGGTCTAGAGGGGGAGCGGGCTCCCCAGCGCCCCAGTCGGACGATGACCGGCTCCAGCTCCAGCCCCCAATCGGTCAGCTCGTAGACCTTCGAGGCCGCCGGCGGTGGAAGCTTGCGGCGGCGCACGACCCCGACCGCCTCCAGTTCACGTAGGCGCTGGGCGAGGACGTTCGGGCTCGCATGTGGCAGGCCGGCCCTAAGGTCGGTGAAACGCTTCGGTCCGAGCAGCAGCTCGCGTACCACCAAGAGCGCCCAGCGCTCGCCTATGAGGTCGAGGGCGTGGGCGGCGGCGCACCCGTCGTCGTAGGTGCGTCTCTTCGATGTGCGCATGGTCGCCATGCCCAATAGTTTACCACCACGAGTACTGATGTGCGTTCGATTAGTTGTTTCATAAAAAACTCTAGTTGTTAATTAGGACTGCGGCCGTATGCTCTAACCAGTTGATTGCAGTCCGACAGATTAGGGAGGTCTCTATGAGGAAAGTAACCGCAGGGTTGTTCGTCTCTCTGGACGGCGTGGTGGAATCGCCGGAGAAGTGGCACTTCCCGTACTTTAACGACGAGATGGGAGAGGCGGTCGGGGCGGCGATATCCTCGTCGGATGCCATGCTGCTCGGAAGGGTGACCTATCAGGAATTCGCGGCCTACTGGCCGGGAGTGTCTTCAGAAGACGAGCCGTTTGCAACCCACATGAACAACACACCCAAGTACGTTGTCTCCAAGACCCTAGACAAGGCCGAATGGAATAATTCAACGCTGATCAGCGGGAACGTCGCGGAAGAGATAACCAAGCTAAAGCAGCAACCCGGCAAGAACATCGGGATCACCGGTA
Source organism: Rubrobacter sp. (assembly GCA_035641035.1). Lineage (GTDB taxonomy): Bacteria > Actinomycetota > Rubrobacteria > Rubrobacterales > Rubrobacteraceae > Rubrobacter_D. The sequence continues at coordinate 1,844 of DASQVA010000287.1, forward strand.
GCGCCACCCTTGTTCAATCCCTGCTACAAGACGACCTCCTCGACGAGCTTGGGCTCATGATCCATCCCGTTGTCGTGGGCAGTGGAAAGCGTCTCTTCCAAGAAGGGGGAGGTCCAAAGGGGCTCAAGCTCGTGGATTCGATGACGTTCAGCACGGGTGTGGTTTCGCTCACCTATCAGCCGGCAGGAATGGAAGAGCAGGGATAAATCGTCGTGGCGGACGATACCGATAATGCTCAAGCCCACGACGAGGCATTCTAGTCGCGAACCCCGCGCTCAAGAGTTTAGACATTAGGATCGGCACGTGGAACTCGAAAGGATGTGAATCTGGCCCGGAGGGAGAGATATACAGACAAGTTAACTTCGCGTAGCTGGAAGGCGGGATCTACGGACAACGAGGTGAGGACGGATGAAAAAGACCTATCATGGCAGCTGCCACTGCGGCGCGGTCCGCTTCGAATGCGAGCTCGATCTGACCGAGGGCACCAGCAAGTGCAACTGCTCGATCTGCACCAAGACGAGGTTCTGGAAAGCGTTTGTCAAAGCCGAGGCGTTCCGGCTGTCACAAGGAGAGAACGTTCTGGTGGACTACCAGTTCGGCGGCAACGCTATACACCACCGCTTCTGCAGATGCTGTGGCGTGAAAGCCTTCGGCAGCGGAGAAATGGAAGAACTCGGCGGTAAGTTCTACGCAATCAACGTAGCTTGCCTAGACGATGCGATGGATGAGGAGCTCGCTCAAGCACCCGTCACTTACGAAGACGGTCGGAACGATAGGTGGGACCAAGCCCCTGCCGAAACTCGTCACCTCTGACCCGGCGGGAGGCTACGGAAATACCAAGACGGCCGTCAAGGCCGGATGAGCCCAGACGGAGGGAGCAGTTGATGAGCATAGGAGGATTTTCCGCGGCGCGGCTCGCCCGCATGCACGACGTTATGGCCGGCCACGTCGAGCGCGGCCACGTGCCCGGTATCGTCACGCTGGTCAGCCGGGGCGCCGAAACCCACGTCGATGCAATCGGCACGAAGGCGGTTGGCGGCAGTGACCCTATGCGGCGTGGCACGATCTTCCGCATCGCCTCGATGACCAAGCCGATCGCGGCCGTGGCGGCGATGATCCTGGTGGAGGATTGCACCCTGCGGCTGGACGAGCCGGTGGACCCTCTGCTGCCCGAGCTGGCCGATCGCGAGGTCCTGCACGCCATCGACGGGCCGCTCGACGATACCGTGCCCGCGAACCGGCCGATAACGTTACGCGATCTCTTGACCTTGCGGCTGGGAATCGGGGCGGTGCTGGCTCCCCCTGGGCAGTACCCGATTCAGAAGGGTATGGACGAGTTGGGGCTCGCCCCCGGCCCAGACTCGCCTTCGCTCCCGCCCGACGAGTGGATGCGGCGCCTCGGCAGTCTTCCGCTGATCCACCATCCGGGGGAGAGGTGGATGTACGAGACGGGCTCCGACGTGCTTGGCGTGCTGATCTCGCGTGCGGCCGGACAGTCGCTAGAGACCTTCTTGCGCGAGCGCCTCTTCGAGCCGCTCGGGATGAAAGACACCGGTTTTCACGTGCCTGCCGAGAAGCTCCACCGTCTGGCCAGCTGCTACGTGGCCAGCCCTGAAACCGGGGCGCTCGAGCTGTATGACGATGCCGACGACAGCCAATGGAGCCACCCTCCCGCCTTCGAGTCCGCAGGCGGGGGACTGATCTCGACCGTCGACGATTACCTGACTTTCTGCCGGATGATGCTGAACAAGGGCAAGCACGGCAGCGAGCGTCTCCTGTCGAGGCCCTCGGTCGCGCTCATGACCACCGACCATCTGACGCCCGGGCAGAGGGTGGGGGCGGAAATGTTCTTCGGGGACAACAGCAGTTGGGGGTTCGGCATGTCCGTGGTCACGAGGCGCGAAGACCTGGCAGCGACCCCGGGACGCTTCGGCTGGGACGGCGGCTACGGCACGTCCGGGTATTCGGACCCCGAGGAGGACATGGTCGGCATCCTGATGACCCAGCGCCTGTCCGGACCCGCCTCTCCTGGTATCGATCTCGATTTCTGGACCTCGGCCTACGGGACGATCGATGACTGAGGTGCCTTGGAGTGCACACACCACGGTACGCTTTTGCAACAGCCTGATCGGGTCGTTTAGATGATCTCGACGTTTCTCGACGCACCATTGCTAGAGGGCACCTGATGGCGACGTGTATACGAAATAGCACCAAAGGAGAAACCCTAATGACGGAGAGCCAAATGAATCTTCCGCGGGTCGTGTCACAACACGAGTGGCTCGCTGCCCGCAAGGAACTGCTGGTCAGAGAGAAGGAAGTCACCCGAGCACGCGATGCACTTCGTGCCGAGCGTCAAGCGCTGCCGATGGTCGAGATCGAGAAGGAGTACACCTTTGAGGGCCCCGACGGTCCGGCCACATTGCTGGACCTGTTCGAGGGTCGCCGGCAACTGATCGTCCAGCACTTCATGTTCGACCCGAGTTGGGATGACGGGTGCCCGAGCTGCACGTACGCCCTCGACGATCTCGGTCACCTGCCGCACCTGCACGAGAAGGACACCTCGTTCGCCGTAATCTCTCGTGCACCGCTGACGAAGATCGAGTCGTACAAGCAGCGGAAGGGCTGGACGGTTCCGTGGTACTCCTCGTTCGGCAGCGACTTCAACTACGACTTCCACGTTACCCTGGACGAATCCGTAGCCCCTGTTCAGTACAACTACCGCGACAAGTCGGAGCTCGAGGAGGCGGGCAAGCCTTGGTACGAGGGTGAGCAGCCCGGTGTCAGTGTGTTCCTGCGTCACGGCGACAGGGTCTTTCACACCTATTCGACCTTCGCGCGTGGTGTCGAGTTGCTCGTCTCCACCGTTCAGCAACTCGACCTGACGCCGCTCGGCCGGCAGGAGGGTTAGGGTGGAGTCGCCCAACGGGTGGCCGAAAACCTCGTCTTGTGCGTGTTGGCGCCTCCGCGGCGAATACGATGCTCCGACGACCTCGGTCGACCACCTACGCCCGCGACCATTACCCGAGGAGCACGCATGCCCAGACAGCTAACCGAGAGGGAGCGCCAGGAGTTTCTCGCCGAGCCGCACATCGGGGTGCTGAGCGTTGCCAGCGACGATGACAGGCCGCCACTCACCGTACCTGTCTGGTACGGTTACCGGCCGGGTGGCAACGTTTCCTTCTTTACCGGGACGCGGGGCCGCAAGGCCCGAAAGATAAAGCTGATACAAGATTCGGGCGTACTGAGCCTGGCGGTGCAACGCGAGAAATTCCCGTACAGGTACGTGACCGTCGAGGGCACCGTCATCCAGATCGACCGACCACCGTCAGCGGAGCAGATGTTCGCCGTCGTTCGTCGGTATCTGCCTGAGGAGGCGGCCCAGGGATTCGTCAAAGCAGAACTCGAACTTCCCGGAAGCGAACTCGTCTTGTTCACGATCCGGCCTGACCGCTGGCTCACAGCCGACTTTACCGACGAGGTGGGGTAGGCGCAGACCCTCCTGCGACCCCCAGAACAAAGGAGATAAGGCATGGCCGACAAGGGGCCGACGGGCGAGCTGGAGCCGCAGTTCAGTAGCGAAGATGCGACCCCGAGAGCGTGGTCGGAGGGGCGCCAGCGCCTAGAGCAGGCGGAGGTGTACTGGCTGTCGACGGTGCGTCGGGACGGACGCCCGCACGTCACACCGTTGTTGGCTGTCTGGTTGGGTGGCGCGTTGTACTTTTGCACGGGCCCGCACGAGCGCAAAGCCAAGAACCTCGACCAGAACCCACACTGCGTCCTTACGACCGGGTGCAACGCCCTCAACGAGGGCCTCGACCTGGTGGTCGAGGGCGAAGCCGTGAGGGTGAGCGACGAGGCCAGGCTCCGGCGCGTGGCCGATGCGTACCTGTCGAAGTACGGTAGCGACTGGACCTTTGCGGTACGAGACGGTGCCTTCTTCCATTCGGAAGCCGGACAAGGTGGCGAGGCCTGGGCGTTCGAGGTGGCTCCGACTAAGGTCTTCGGCTTTGGCAAGGGCGAGCCGTTCAGCCAGACCCGCTGGCGCTTCTAACGAGCACTACTATCCTACGACGATCGGCGGGTCCACCAGCGCCCGTACCGACCGTCGCGAGCGCGGACCTCCCTTCAAACCACGGAGGGGATCCGGCATGGGCACGAACGCCGCGTCCGGGTCTTGCTCGCAGGCCGACCCGCAGGAGTAGATCGGACCGCTGCCGGATTCCCGGCGAAAAGATTACGAGAATTAAAGGTGGAGCAGGACTTGAAGGATGACGGTCGGGGCAGGTGGCTGGTGCTGTTGCTCGTTTGCGTGGCGCAGTTGATGATCGTCCTTGACGGCACGATCGCGAACGTGGCGCTGCCGGCGATCGAAGACGACCTAAGCTTTTCACGGGCCTCGCTCTCTTGGGTGGTTAACGCCTACCTGTTGACCTTCGGCGGCTTCCTGCTCCTCGGCGGCAGGGCCGGGGATATCCTCGGGCGGCGACGGGTGGTCATGGGCGGGCTCACCCTGTTTACCCTAGCCTCGCTGTTCTGCGGGCTCGCGGATTCGCAAAGCGCGCTCGTCGCTGCGCGGGCTCTGCAGGGCATCGGCGGGGCACTCATCGCGCCGGCGGCGCTTTCGATCGTAGTCACCACCTTTACCGAGTCCTCCGAGAGGGCGCGGGCGATGGGCATCTGGGGGTTCGTCGCCTCCGGCGGCGGTACCATCGGCGTGCTCCTCAGTGGGGTGCTCGTGGGAACGCTCCGGTGGCCCTGGATCTTCTTTGTCAACCTCCCCGTGGGCGCACCCGCCCTCGCTCTGTGCCGGCCGCTCCTCGACGCCGGTAGGAGCTCCGGCGCCGACGCGAGCGAGGGGTTCGACCTCGCTGGCGCGTTCCTGATCGCGACCTCCATCCTGGCCGCCGTTTACGCCGTCGTCGGCACCGAGACCGCCGGCTGGACCTCCTCAAAGACCATCTTGCTCTCGGCCGCCTCTGCGGCGCTCTTGGCCGCTTTCGTCGCCGTCGAGCGGCGCGCGGGCTCCCCTTGCCCCCCTCGCCGCCTTCCGCTCGCGCAACCTGACGGTGAGCAACGCCGTCATGGTTCTGATCGTCGCCGGCATATTCGGATGGTTCTTCTTTAGCGCCCTCTACATGCGGCGGGTGCTCGGCTACGGCTCCCTGCAGACCGGCCTGGCCTTCCTGTCCGCCACACTCCTCCTCGGCGCTCTCTCCTACAGCGCCGCGGCCAGGGTGGTCCGCCGCTTCGGTGTCAAGCCGATGATGGTCGTCGGGATGTCGCTGATGACCCTCTCGTTGGCGTTGTTCGCAAGGACGCCTGTTGACGGTAGCTTCGCCCTGGACGTCTTGCCGGGGATGGTTTTGCTGGGGTTAGGGGCCTCCTTCGCGTGCCTCACGGTGATCCTCGCCGCCGTCCAGGGTGTCCCCGAAGACCAGGCCGGCCTCGCCTCGGGCCTCGTCAACACCTCCCAGCAGATGGGCGGCGCTTTAGGGCTCGCGGTGCTGGCCAGTGTCGCCGCCTCCCGGACGGAGGGTCTGCTCGAGGCGGGGAGCGAACCCGTGGCCGCGCTGAACGCCGGCTTCCACGCCGTCTTCCTCCTGGGCACGATCCTCGTCGCCCTAGGCGTCGTGCTCGCTGCAACGCTGCTTCGCCTGCCCAAGGTCGGCGCTAAAGCGGATTCTATTGAGACGAGGGAAGCCGGCGCGCTTCGTCCGGGGGACCAGGGCATTGAGGTAGATGGTCTCTTACCCAGGCCGCGATCGCTGACGGGTGCCACCTCGCGGCCCGCCTGAGTAGCCCGTTACATGTAGCTTCCTCTCAAAATCTTCGTTTGACTCCTGGCCAGCGCACGAGCGACGTCGGCCGGGTTGTGGGGACGACGCAGGGTAGCGCCCTAGCGGCGCGGGCCGGACGCCGCCCGGTACCGCGCTCGCGGTCGGTGGCCGATGCTGCTAACCCCGCGGTACACGTCGAGGACCCGTCCGGCGAGCACTTCCCAGTCGTAGTCTTTCGCCTGCCAGCTTGCCGCCTCCGCCAACCGGCGGGCCAGATCCGGACTGCCGAGCACGCGGTCGATCGCCTTCGCCAGCGCCCTCGGCTGGCCGGGGGGCACGAGGAGGCCGGTCGTCTCGTCGGTAACCACATCCGGTATACCGCCGGTCCTGGAGGCGACGACGGGAAGGCTCGACCACATCGCCTCGAGCAGCACCGTACCCAGCTCTTCGTAGAGGGAGGGCAGCACCAAGAGATCTGCGTGGGCAAGGACCGCCGGTACCCTGCTGTGGGGCACGAAGCCCAGGAAGTGCACCGTGTGAACGAGGCCTAGCCTACTAACCTCGCGTTCGAGTACGGGACGCTCGGGACCGTCTCCCACGAGGAGCACCTGAACGTCGGAGGTTCGAAGGATTCCGGCCGCCTCGATCAGGGTGCGTACGCCCTTCTGAGGGACGAGCCGGCCCATGAACAGCACGCGGGGCCTGCCTATGCCTGCGAAAGGATCCTCGAACGGTCCGGCGAACAGCGAAGGTCTCACGCCTGGTGGGATGACGTGCACGCGGGCTTCTTCGTTGTCCTCCGAGAGGAGTATGCGCGCCAGGCGCGGCGTGACGACCAGCACCGCGTCCGCTGAACGCTCCCCCCAGCGCTCTATCGGGCCCCCCAACGTCTTCAGGACGGCCGAGCGAAGGTCGGTGACGGCGAGCGTGTGGCGTATACTCGTGTGCACGGTTAAGACCAGCGGGAGGCGGTGGATCTTGGCAGCAAACGCCCCCGCCGGGAGTACAGCGAGGTCCTCGCCGAGGTGGACGTGTACCACCTCGGCCCGCGCAGCCAGGAGTGGGGCGAGTAAGGTCACTTGAGGGCCGTAGAGCTGCCTGAACTGCCTGACGGGGAGGCCCAGGCGGATCACCCGGGCATGATCCCCGAGGCGCTCCGAGAGGGGAGCGGTCGGCGGGCGCGTGGTCAGCACCGTCTGAACGACGCCCCGCCGGTCGAGAGCTCGGGTCAGTTCTGCCGTGTGGTTCTGCATCCCCCCGATCGGGTCGAACTTGACCCCCCTGCCCGATACGGCCGAGGTGGGCGGCTCGAAGACCGAGCAGAGCCTGAGTACCCTTAACGCGGTCGAGTTCGTGGCGCTCATATCCGAAGCGTCTCCGGAAGGACTGTGGCCTAGCAAGGGCATACTACCGCCTTGTAGTGTGCTATATCTTACGCTTGTCCGACTTTTTCGGTTCGATCGGGTCTCGAGGGAGGAAAATGAAACTTCTGCAGCCCGCCGGCTGGCGTGAGGCTTTAGAAGCCAAGGCTGCTCACCCCGAGGCCGTGCCCATCTTCGGCGGGACCGACGTCATGGTGGAGTTGAACTTTGCGCGTGGCAGACCGGAGGCCGTGTTGGATCTGACGTGCGTCCCGGAGATACGGGAGTGGGGTGAGGACGGGGGGAGGCTCCGGGTCGGGGCGGGCGTCACCTACACGCGCATCATCGAAGAGATCGGGGAGAGAATACGGGGGCTCGCGATGGCCTCCCGCACGGTGGGGTCGCCCCAGATCCGCAACCGCGGCACCGTCGGGGGGAACCTGGGTACCGCCTCCCCGGCGGGCGACGCGCTGCCTCCGCTGTACGCCTCAGACGCCGAGGTGGAAGTCGTCTCGGTTGAAGGCTCCAGGCGGGTGCCCGTCGCGGAGTTCATCGTCGGCCCCAAGCGGAACGTTCTGGAGCCGAACGAGCTCATCGCCGCCTTCCACGTACCGGAGGCCGAGGGTCCGCAGCAGTACTCCAAGATCGGCACCCGCAATGCGATGGTGATAGCGGTGTGTTCTTTCGGTCTAGCCCTGCACCCGGAGAAGAGAAAAGTCGGGACCTGCCTCGGCTCGGCGGCGCCGACCCCCGTCCGGGCCGGTGACGCCGAGCGCTTTATCGAGGGCATCCTGGAGGAGGGAAACGTCTGGGAGTCGCGGGCGGAGATAGGTGCCGCGGCGCTCGGGACCTTCGGAGAGCTTGTGGGGATGGTGGCCCGCCCGATAAGCGACGTGCGCGGCAGCGCCGCCTACCGGAACCACGCGGTGGGCGTGCTGGCCCGCCGCACGCTCAAATGGGCCTGGGACGAGTACCGGAACGGAGCGTAGTAGGTGCGCCTCAGCTGCAGGATCAACGGGGAGAACCGCGAAGTGGACGGCCTCTGGGAGGGCGAGAGCCTCCTGTACGTGCTGCGCGAACGGCTTGGTTTGCCCGGCTCCAAGAACGCCTGCGAGCAGGGCGAGTGTGGTTCGTGTTCGGTCTACTTGGACGGGATCCTCGTCTGCTCGTGTCTGGTCTTGGCGGGGCAAGCGGAGGGGTCCGAGGTAGTCACGGTAGAGGGGATCGCAGAGGGGGAACGGCTGCACCCGGTGCAGGAGGCCTTCGTCGAGGCCGGGGGCGTGCAGTGCGGGTTCTGCACTCCGGGTCTGATCGTGGCGACCCACGACCTGCTCGCGCGCAACCCGCGTCCCTCCGACCCGGAGATCCGTGAGGCTCTAGCCGGCAACCTCTGCCGCTGCACGGGCTACGAGAAGATACTGGACGCCGTGCGCCTTGCGGCGCAAAGGATGGGCACATGAGCGGCGTGCGCACCATCACCCGGGGCATCACCCGGGGCCGCGCCGTTGCCAGCCGCTGGCCGGCCGAGAGTGCGGAGGAGGTTGCTTTATGACGCAGGTGGAGACGATCCCGGCGACCCCGCCCCGCGGGCGACCAGCGTCGCCGATCTCGAGGCCTGGCAAGGTAGGTGAGAACACCGCCCGCGCCGACGGTATTCCCAAGGTCAGGGGAGAATTCGAGTACTCCTCTGACCTGTGGATGGATGGGATGCTCTACGGCGCGACGCTCAGGAGCCCGCACCCGCGCGCGAACATCAGGTTTATAGACATCTCCGAGGCCGAGGCGATGCCGGGCGTCTACGCTGTCTTTACCCACGAGGACGTTCCCGGGCGCAAGGTCTACGGCATGGAGATACCGGACCAGCCCGTGCTCGCCTGGGAAAAGATCCGCTACCAGGGCGAGGCCGTCGCCGTCGTCGCCGCCGATCACCCCGAGACTGCCAGGCGCGCGCTCGGGAAGATCGCCGTGGAGTACGAGGTCCTCGACCCGGTAGCCAGCGCCGAGGAGGCGATGCGCGATGACGCGCCGCAGCTGCACCCCTCGGGCAACGTACTCAGACGCGTCCGCGTCCAACACGGCGAGGCGGCGAACGCGAAGGCCGACGTCGTGGTGAGCGGGGAGTACGAGATCGGGATGCAGGACCAGGCCTTTCTCGGTCCGGAGTCGGGGCTCGCCGTCCCGGACGGGCAAGGCGGGGTGGACCTGTACATCTCAACCCAGTGGCTGCACATAGACCAGGACCAGGTCGCCGAGTCTCTGGGGCTGGAGCCGGAGGCGGTGAGGCTCGTCCTCTCAGGGGTGGGCGGCGCTTTCGGGGGGCGGGAGGACCTCTCGATGCAGATTCACGCCTGCATGCTGGCGCTCTACACGGGCCGGCCCATAAAGATGGTGTACAACCGCGAGGAGTCGTTCTACGGCCACGTCCACCGCCACCCGGCGAAGATGAGCTACGAGCACGGGGCAACGCGCGACGGGGAGCTCGTCTACGTCAAGGCTCGCCTCGTGTTCGACGGCGGCGCCTACGCTTCGAGCTCCAACGCCGTATGCTTGAATGCGGCGACCTTCGCCTGTGGCCCCTACGACGTGCCCAACGCTGACATCGAGAGCCACATGCTCTACACCAATAATCCGCCGTGCGGCGCGATGCGCGGCTTCGGGGCGGTTCAGGTCTGCTTCGCCCACGAGTCGCAGATGGACCAGCTCGCCGATGCGCTCGGGATGGACCCGGTGGAGCTGCGCATCAAGAACGCGATGAGGCCAGGCATAAAGTTCCCGTTCGGCCAGGAAGTGCCCCACCCCGCGCCTGTAAAAGAGATCCTAGAGCGCATCAAGGCCATGCCATTTCCGGAGGAGACGGACGTAACGGGCCGCGACCTGCGCGAGCTGCCCGGTGGCGTCTCCAACGTGACCCACGGCGAGGGCGTCAGGCGCGGCGTCGGCTACGCCGTCGGCTTCAAGAACGTCGGCTTCTCGGCCGGCTTCGACGACTACTCCACCGCGAGGGTCCTCCTTTCGGTCGAGGACGGCGAGCCGCTGGTGCGGGTCCATACGGCAGCCGCGGAGGTGGGGCAGGGTCTGACCACGATTCAGGCCCAGATAGCGCGCACCGAGCTCAGCGTGGAGAGGGTGGATGTCCTCGAAGCGGACACGAGGGTGGGCTCCGCCGGCTCCTCCTCTGCCTCGCGCCAGTCGTACATGACAGGTGGCGCGGTCAAGATGGCCTGCGAGGCCGTCCGCGAACGCCTCTTCGAGATGACAAGCGAGGAGTTCGGGGAAGAACCAGGGGAGCTCTCCCTAGAGGACGGCAACGTCGTGTGCGGCAGACGGGAGATCGCGCCGCTTGCCGAGCTGCTCGGCGACGAGGAGATCGAGGAGACCGTCGAGTTCCACCACAAGGAGACGTACCCGCTAAACGAGAAGGGACAGGGGGACGCGCACGTGCAGTTTGCGTTCGCGGCGCACCGGGCGGTCGTCGACGTGGACACCGAGCTTGGGCTCGTGCGGGTGGTGGAGATCGCGACCGCCCAGGACGTCGGCAAAGCGATGAACCCGCAGGCCCTGGAGGGCCAGATCGAGGGCGGCATAGCGCAGGGACTCGGGCTCGCGCTGCTCGAGGAGATTCAGATCAGTGAGGGAAAGATTCAGAACGCCTCCTTCACGGACTACCTGCTGCCCACGATCCTCGACATGCCTTCGGTCAGAATGGAGATCCTAGAGCTGGCCGACCCGGAGGCCCCTTACGGCCTCAAGGGCGTCGGCGAACCCCCGACCATCGCTTCGACCCCGGCCGTGGTTGCCGCACTCCGGGATGCTACGGGGCGCGAACTCACCCGGGTCCCGGTCCGGCCGGAGCAGATCGCCGGTATCTCTAATAAGCCACCCGAAGAGCCGCCACAGCCGGGTAGCGCCGGGTACGCCGAGATCGGGCGCCTCGACGAAAGGATGGAGCAATAGTGCCCGGATACGAGAGGGCTGAGCTAAATGCCGAGCTGAAGGTCGTCCCCGCAGAAGAGGCCGAAGCCTCCCCGCAGGAGCAGGTAGAGGCGGCGAAGAGGGTGGCGGGAGAGTCTGGCCTCGCCCGCGAGGCCGGGCCCGAGACCACGATGCTCACCGGAGGGCGTGGGGAGGTGCTCGAAGCCGCGATAAAGGTCGTGGAGGCGTCGCTCGACGCCGGGGCACGCGCCGTGGAGGTGCGGGTCGAGGCCCAGGGTGAAGCCCCGGGCTTCGGGGAGAACTGATCCCTCGACGAAAGTGAGGAACGATGCGCCTCGGGAGTAAGAGAGATGTATGATGAAATCGTTCACCGCCTTCGCCCAGAACGTTGGGCTCGTACGTTTCCCGAACGTCAAGAGCCGCTACGTCGCGACGGTAGCCGGGTTGATCCTGCTGCATCTCAGGTGCTTCCCCAAGCGGGCCGCGCTGGTCGCCTCGATGCCACTGCCCGTGCCCGGCGGCGCGAGGCACGTGCGCTTTGGGACCGGCGCGGCCGCCGGCATCCAGACGCCCTCGAAGGTGAACCTCGCCGACAACGGAAACCTCGTCATCGGAGCCTTCGGCGTCATACCTTCGGCGGTGTCCGGGTTCTACGACGAGTTCCCCGAAGGGGTGCGGATAGTGCTCGAGAGCGGCATCACGGCCGCCAGCGTCGCTGCCATCCTCCTCAACCTCCTCTTCCAATTCGTGGGCGCGAGAGAGGAATGGCGGCCCACGAGCGCCACCGCCGAGGCGGCGCCCACGTCCTCGGCGCGGAAAAGGTTCAGCGAGGGGAGCTATGGAGGCAACGGTGCCGAAGAAAATGAGCGTAGAGGAAGCGTCCAACCTCGACCGGGAAGGGTTCATAGAGAGGTTCGGGTCGCTGTACGAGCGCTCGCCTTGGGTCGCCGAAGGGGCGTGGCGCGAGCGCCCCTTCGCCGACCTCTCCGAGATGCACGCGGCGTTCGTGACAACCGTGCGCGACGCCCCCCCCGAGCGCCGGCTGGGGCTCATCCGGGCCCACCCGGACCTTGCGGGGAAGGCGGCGGTCGCGGGCGAGCTCACCCCAGAGTCGACGCGAGAGCAGGCCTCCGCTGGCCTGGACCGGCTCTCGCCCGAGGAGTATGAGGCCTTTACGAGGCTGAACGATGCCTACAAGGAGAAGTTTGGCTTTCCTATGATCTTCGCCGTTAAGGAGAACACCAAGGAGACCATCCTGTCGGGCGTCGAGGCCCGGCTGGGGAACTCCCGGCCGCAGGAGCTCGAGGCCGCGCTGGGGGAGATCACCAAGATCGGCTTTTTCAGGCTGCAAGAGCTTGTCCGACCTGAATCCCAGGAGGCCACCGGTGGACGTGGCGTGGGAGAGCCCTGAGCGATTCGAAGAACGCTGTCTTCCGGAAAGTGATAGGTAGTCGCCCCACACGGGAACGGAAGTCCGGAGGGGCGAAGGTCGTTTCGTCGAACGAGAAGGAGACAGACGATGGTCGAGGCAAGGGAGCAAAGCGCGGCCGGCGGGGAGATAGTGCTAGGCCAGAACAACTACGGGAAGTCGGAGATCCGGCTCGTCAAGGTCAAGCGTGACACAGCGCGCCACGAGCTGTGGGATCTGGACGTTCGCGTCGTATTGGAGGGCGATTTCGGGGCGACCCACGTCGAAGGAGACAACACCGGTCTACTGGCGACCGACACCATGCGCAACACAGTCTACGCGCTGGCGAAGGATCATCTCACGGGGAGCATCGAAAACTTCGGACTGAAGCTGGTCGACCATTTTCTCGAGGCGGGCCCGACCGTTGAGAGCTGCCGAGTGGAGATCACCCAGTTCCCTTGGCACCGGATCGAGGTGGACGGCCGGGGCCACGATCATTCTTTTGTGCGCGGTCGCGGCGAGCGTAGGGCGAAGGTGTCAGGTGATGGGGGCGGCGAACGGCGGGTTGAGGCCGGGGTCGGGGACGTCTACCTTTTGAAGACCACGGAGTCGGGCTTTGAGGGGTTCTTGAGGGAGCGGTTCACCACCCTCCCTGAGACCGACGACCGGATCCTCGCCATCGTCGTCACCGCGGAGTGGTTCTACAACACTAATCACGCGGACTTTGACCGTCTGTGGGGTGGCGTGTTGGACCGGAGCCTCGAGATCTTCACGAACCATTACAGTCCCTCGGCGCAGAACACTCTGTACCGCATGGGAAAGGCGGTGCTCGAGGTTTTCCCGGAGATAGAGAAGATCTGGTGCTCGCTCCAGAACGTGCACCATATCCCTTACGACCTGGAGCGGTTCGGGATCGCGAACGACAATGAGATCTTCCACGCGACCCACGACCCGTACGGCCAGATCGAAGCCTGGGTAGAGAGGAGGCCATGATCACGTGGGCGGCTTCCTGACAACCCACGTCCTCGACACCGCCCGCGGGCGTCCCGCCGCCGGAATGGCGCTGGAGCTCTTCCGCATCGAGGGCGGGGAGCGGAGGTCTGTGAAGAAGGTCGAGGCTAACGCCGACGGTCGAATGGACGAACCCCTCCTGACGGAAGACGAGTTCGAGGCCGGCCTCTACGAGATCGTCTTTGACGTGGGTGGCTACTTCGCCGGGGAGCCCGGCGTCGCCGACCCACCTTTCCTTGAGCGGGTGCCGATTAGGTTCGGCATCGCCGACCCATCAGCGCACTACCACGTGCCGCTGCTCGCTTCGCCGTGGTCCTACGGCACCTATCGGGGGAGTTGACGTGGTAGAGCGTTGCCTTGGCGGCATCAGCCACAATCCTTCCGAGTTCGTCTCGGCCGGGGATGTTGCGGCGGCCATCGAGGTCACCAGCCGCTTGCTCAAACTGGTGGCAGAATCGAGGGACTGAGTTGCCGTGTCCACTTATGCCCTGAACGGCCGGAGCAGGGGCACACGACCGGGTTCCCATAGGTTTCGGTGATCTCAAAGCAGGACAACAGACCAGGGCGCGGTACACGGGATCCATAACGGAGTCCAACCCTAGGCAGGCGACGGTTAGCTTGATCGTGCTACACTCGCTGACCGAATAACTGGCTTCTCGCTCTCGGTGTTGCCGGCATAGAATCTCTCCGGCGCCACATCTACGGAAGACCCGTGATAATGTGTGAAGGGCTCTGGATCGTCCCAGGGCTGGCCAAATTGGCGGCACGCGATCCTCCGGAGCCTCGCCTCAGCCTGGCCTCGAACCGTACCCGAACGTCCACCCGTGACGGACTCGAAAGGAACCGGCGATGGAACTCGGTCTCTATACATTCGCCGACGTCGGACCCGAGATCGGCCCGGCGCAGCGACTGCGCAATCTCGTCGAGGAGATCGAGCTGGCCGATCAGGTCGGACTCAACGTCTTCGGCGTCGGCGAGCACCACCGCCCCGACTACGCCGTCTCGTCGCCGGCCGTCGCGTTGGCGGCAGCCGCCGGGCGCACAGAGGACATCCGCCTGACGAGCGCGGTCACGGTGCTAAGCTCGGACGATCCCGTACGCGTCTTCCAGGACTTTGCCACGCTCGACCTGCTTTCGGGCGGGAGGGCCGAGATCATGGCCGGCCGCGGCTCGTTTATCGAGTCGTTCCCGCTGTTCGGCTACGACCTGGGCGACTACGACGAGCTGTTCGCCGAGAAGCTCGAGCTGCTGCTGAAGCTGCGCGGGTCCGAGTGCATCACGTGGTCGGGTAAGCACCGCGCGCCGCTCGTGGAGGCCGGCGTCTACCCGCGCCCGGTCCAGGACCCACTGCCAGTGTGGGTCGCCGTCGGAGGAACGCCGCAGTCGGTCGTCCGTACCGCGCTACTAGGACTGCCGCTGGCCATCGCGATCATCGGTGGCCAGCCCGAGCACTTCGCACCGCTCGCCCGGCTCTACCGCGAAGCCACGAGCCGGGCCGGTCACGACCCGGCGGGTATGGAGATCAGCATCAACTCGCACGCCTACGTGGCCGAGACGTCCCAGCGGGCGAGCGACGAGTACTTCCCAACCTACGCCGCTATGATGAACCGGATCGGCCGCGAGCGCGGCTGGTCGGCCATGACGCGCGGGCAGTTCGAGGTGGGTCGCTCGCCGCGCGGCGCGCTCCTCGTAGGCAGCCCGGAGGAGGTGGCGGAGAAGATCCTCTTCGAGCACGAGCTCTTCGGCAACACGCGCTTCATGGCGCAGATCAGCGTCGGCACACTGCCGCACGAGAAGGTCATGCACGCGATCGAACTCTTAGGCACCGAGGTCGCCCCCGCCGTCCGGAAAGAGCTCGGGCGCCGGTCCGCCACGGGCACCGGAGGGCCGGCGGCCGTCTGACCCCGGCGAGCGCGACAGGAATGGGTACCGGGGGCTCCACCCCAGCCCGGAGGCTGCGAGTAGAGAACGAGCTCTAGAATCCCCGGTCAAGGCGTCGAGGTCCGGAAGGAGGTTCCGCGAGAGACAATGGGCGGCGAAGCTGCGGCGAAGGTTCTACTCGTCTTCGGGCTGGAGCTGATGATCCTCTACGCAGCCGGTTCCTACGCGATGGGCCGCCTAATGGCACTCTCTGGGTTCGGTGGCGGCGGTATTGCCCCGGGCCGGTTGGTTTTCTTGGCCCTGGTGTTGCCGGGCGTGGTTCTGCACGAGAGCGCGCACTACTTGGCGTGTTTGCTCACGGGCACTAAGGTCTCTCGCTTCGCCGCGTTCTCGCCGCGCAGGTCGCCCGACGGACGCCTTGTGCTCGGCTACGTCTGCCACGAGCGTCGCGGGTTCTTGATCGGGGCAATCATAGGGCTCGCGCCCGTCCTCTTGAACCCGCTTGGGATTGTGCTCGTCACCGCGCTGCTCACCCCGCTGACCCTCTCCGAGGTCGCAGCAGCGTCTTTCGCGACCGTGACGCACGGACTCGCGGGCGGTTTCTTCGCGGATACTCCTCTTCTCGCCACCGTGTGGGCGTACCTGTCTCTGAGCCTCGCGCTCGGGAGCGTGCCAAGCCGGGAGGACCTGTCGAGCTTGCCCGCAGTGCTGCTCATATTCGGAGGTGGGGTTTTCCTGCTCGGGCTTCTGAAGATTGGATCCGCGAACATCTTCTCGGCGATCCATGACCTGGCCGCACTGGCGACCGGTCTCTACGCCTTGCCTGCCGTGGTCGCCCTCGTGGCCGCGTTGCTGACTAGGATCTTGAGGTAGGCGGCCCGGGACTGGTCCTGAACCCGCCCGCGACCAACCTTTATTCACCCTCGGGGTCGCGGGTAGAATGGACGCCTGAGAGCGTTGGGAATCCGAGACCGGGAGGAACAGAGATCGGCGCAGGAGCGGCGTACTTCGGCAACCGCATCCTCAGGCACGTTGCCGAGGACATGGAGGACCTCGCCCGGCGCGGCTTCACCGGCGTGCTGCACACCTTCTCCGAGAACGACTTCTACTATTATCGCGACCACATGCGGCGCGTGGTCGAGGTCTCCCACGAGGCCGGCCTGGAGGTGCAAGTCAACCCCTGGGGCGTCGGTTACGCCTTCGGCGGCGAGGCCGAGAGCCTCTTCACAGCCTCCGAGCCTGAGGTCGGCCAGGTCTTCGACGACGGCAGCTCTGTGGGCGCGGCGTGCCCGAACCGGCCGGAGTTCCGCGCCTTCGTCCGCTCCTGGGCCGACGCGGCGATCGAGACCGGCGCGGACAGGATCTTCTGGGACGAGCCGCACTGGGCGAACCCTGGAGGATTCGGTGCTCCAGGGGAGCGGTGGGCGTGCCGCTGCGCGCGCTGCCGGGAGGCCTTCTCCGAGCGCTACGGGGGGTCAATGCCGGATAGCATGACCCCCGAGGTGGTCGAGTTCCGCGAGGTCTCCCTCGTGAACTTTGTCCGGGAGCTCGTAGTGCACGTCGCCGATCGGGGCACCCGCAACACGGTTTGTCTCCTGCCGCTCACGGAGGGGCCCATGGGCCTCTCCGACTGGTCTGAGGTGGCGAGCCTGCCGGGCCTCGACACCCTGGCGACCGACCCGTACTGGAAGGCCTTCGGGCATACCGCGCGCGAGTTCGTCGGGCGCTTCGCGCGCCTCGTGCGCGACCTCGGCGAGGTGCACGGCGTAAACGCGGAGATCTGGATCCAGGGCTTCGGCCTGGGCCCCGAGGACGCCGACGACGTCCGCGCCGCCGTCGAGGCCGCCAGGAGAGCAGGCGTGACGGAGCTGTGGACGTGGGGCTACGAGGCCTGCGGTCACATGACCCACCTCGGCACCCGCGAGCCTGAGAGGGTGTGGGAGGTACTGACCGAGGCGCTCACGGGTGGTCTGGGCGGGGAGGGACGACGAACCACGACGCGCTGATAGAGGAGATAGCCGCGGCCTACCGCCGGCTGGTCGCCGCGACGGAAGCCCTGGCGAGCGCCGACCGCGAGCTCGCCGAGCACGTTCGGAGGATCCGGCTGGACAACGCCGAGGCTATTTTGGAGGCGAAAAACGAGAGGACGGCGAGCCTCTACCTCGACGGCCTGCTCGACACCGACGAGCACCGCCACCTGGAGGCCGACCGGGCGAGGGCCGAGCTCGACCAGGGGCACGCGAGGCGCGAGGTGGAGCGGCTGCACCTGATCGTGCGCCTGCTGGGGACCCAAGCGGTCGAAGGTAAGTAGGGTGGGGGAAGGGGGTCGAGCGGAAGGGCAGTTGCCCAAGCCTGAGGCTTACGCCTATACAGACGGAGCCTCCAGCGGCTCCCGCGGCGGTCCCGGGGGCTACGGTGTGATCCTGACATGGAACGGTGAGACCCGAGAGATCAGCGGCGGCGAGCCGGACACCACGAACCAGCGGATGGAGGTGACGGCCGCATGCGTCGCCCTGGAGACGATAGACGAGGGACACGTGGTGACCGTCTACTCCGACTCGTCCTACCTCGTCAACTGTATGAGGCGGGGCTGGCACGAGAAGTGGCGCGAGAACGGCTGGCTCAGCGGCATAAAGGCACCGGTGGCGAACAGGGATCTGTGGGTGAGGCTCATCGAGGCGACCCGGCGCCACAGGGAGGTAAGGTGGAAAAAGGTAAAGGGGCACCAGAAGTCCGCCGGACCGCACAAGGCCGGCAACGATAGGGCCGACGAGCTCGCCGTGGCCGCGAAGAGGGAGGCCGAGGGCGTGTGATCGGCGCGGCTCCCCAGCGGCGTTGGACATACACGGCAGCACAGATCAGAATAGACGCTTAGGAGGGCAAGCGGTGGGTGGGGGTGCCCGCGTCGGCGATCGGGCCGGTTCCGGTAAGGGCCGGGTGTCCGGATCGATGGGCCGGCGTCTGGCGGCATACAGAGGGAAGGGAGGCCGGGCAACATGTCCACTGGTGCAGGAGTGCTTGGCGTGAGGGGCGGATCCGGGGCGCGGTGGGTCGCGTCTTTGTGCTGGGTGGCCGTCGCGCTGGACGGATTCGATCTCGTGGTGCTCGGTGCCGTTACGCCTGCGCTCCTCGAGTACGAACCCTGGGGACTGACGCCGCCTCAGGTGGGCGCGATCACTTCCTACGGGCTCGTCGGCATGATGATCGGGGCCCTCGGCATAGGGACCCTGACCGACGTGATCGGACGCCGCAAGGCCATCCTTATCAGCGTGGTTGTCTTCTCGGTCTTTACGGGGCTGTGCGCCCTCGCGCCCTCGCCTGCGATTTTCGGGGCGCTGCGCTTTTTGGCCGGGCTGGGCCTGGGAGGCCTGATTCCGACGGCGGCCGCCCTGGTCTCAGAGTACGCCCACCTGCGGCGCGGTAGCTCCTCCATAACCTTCATGATGACCGGCTACCACGTGGGCGGCGTGCTCACGGCCCTGCTCGCCATCCCCATACTACCCTCGCTCGGCTGGCGGGCGATGTTCGTCATCGGCGCGCTGCCAGCCCTCGTCCTGGTGCCGCTGATGTTCAGGAACCTGCAAGAGTCACCGAGCTTCCTCGTCGCGCGCGGTCGCCGGGCCGAGGCGGAGGAGCTCGCCACCCGCCACGGCATAATCCTGCAACCCGAGGAGGTAAGGGGGGTCAGGGCGGAGGAGAGCGCCGCCGAAGGGGGCAGGTTCGGCGCGCTCAAGACCCTCTTCTCCGGCGGCTACCTCTTCGGCACGCTCGCCTTCTCCGTCGCTTCGTTCATGGGGTTGCTCCTCGTCTACGGGCTCAACCAGTGGCTGCCGACGATTATGCGCGACGCTGGCTACGCTCTGGGGGCGGCCCTCGCCTTCCTGCTGGTTCTGAACGTCGGCGCCGTGGTAGGCCTGCTCGTCGCTGGGCCGGTCGCGGACGGGTACGGCTCCAAGGTGGCCTGCGCCGGGTGGTTCGCGCTCGCGGCGGTCTTCCTGTTCCTTCTAAGCGTCCAGATGCCGCTGGTCCTGACCTACCTCGCCGTCTTCGCCACGGGCGTCTGGGTCTTCAGCGCCCAGGTCTTGCTCTACGCCTACGTGAGCAAGCACTACCCAACGAGCGGTCGCGGCACGGCCCTGGGGTGGGCCGCGGGTATCGGCAGGATCGGGGCCATCTGCGGTCCGTTGCTCGGAGGGTTGCTCCTTGGTGCCGGGCTAGCCGTGCCATGGGGCTTCTACGCCTTCGCGCTCGTCGGCCTGCTCGGCGCCGTCTTCGTAGCCCTCGTGCCGCGATCACCCGCCGAGGGTGTAAGGCAGGCGCCGGCGAGTCCTGAGGCGGCGGCGCGGTAGTTCGGGAGAGCAGAACCAGACCAATCCGGCGGACACGACCGCAACTTCCGAGTGAGAGCAGGTAGGAGTAGGTTATAAGCCAGACCATCGAGCAACAGGGTTCCGAGTATCCGGTAAATCCTGACTTCGATCCCAGGCGCGACACCTCGATCGTCTCCTGGCACCGCTCGACGACGCGGCTCGTAGAGATCTCGGGCGTCGAGGTGCCTGAAGGCGCGAAGCTGATGCTGCTGCTCGCCTCGGCCAACCGCAACGAGACCGTCTTCGAGGATCCAAACGAGTTCGACATCCGCCGCGAGAACACCGGCAAGCACATCGCCTTCAGCCACGGCATCCACTTCTGCCTCGGGGCGCCGCTGGCCCGTCTGGAGGCCCGCGTCGCGTTCGAGTTGCTGACCCAGAGGCTCCCCGATCTCAGGCTCTCCCCGCCCGAGCAGTCCGTCGAGTTCGACCCGAACATATCGTTCCGCGGTCCGAAGGAGCTGTGGGCCGAGTGGACGCCCGGCGAGGCGACGTCCGGCGCGGGCGCGAGATAGCTGGAGACGAGGGGCACCTCGGACCGCAAAGAGAGCGAGGAGCGATGCACACACAGGTAGGAATAGTGGGTGGAGGCCCAGCGGGGACGCTGCTCTCACATCTCTTGCACCTACAGGGCATCGAGTCGGTCGTCCTCGAACTCCGAAGCCGCGAAGAGGTGGAGACGACGGTCAGGGCCGGCGTGCTCGAGGACGGCACGGTAGATCTGCTCAGGGAGACGGGCGTCGGGGAGAGGATGGACCGCGAGGGTGCGGTACACGAGGGGATCGAGCTGCGCTTCGGCGGGCGCGGCCACCGCATCGATATGACCGGGCTCACCGGCGGGCGCAAGATCGTGGTGTACGGTCAGCAGGAGGTGGTAAAGGACCTCTACGCTGCCAGGTTGAAGGCAGGCGGGCAGATCATCTTCGAAGCCGCGGCCACAGCCTTGAGCGATCTGGAAACGTCGTCCCCGAAGATACGCTTCCGCAGGGGCGCGCACCTCGACCCCGCCGCCGGGGCCATCCGTTTCAGCGGGGACGCGGAGGAAGAACAGCTGACGTGCGACTACGTAGTCGGCTGCGACGGCTTCTTTGGACCCTGCCGTAACTCTATCCCCGAAAGCACCCGAAAAGAGCACGTCCGGACGTACCCGTTCGCGTGGTTCGGCATTCTGGTCGAGGGGCCGCCCGCTACGGAGGAGTTGATCTACGCTCTCCACGAGCGCGGCTTCGCGCTCGTCAGCACGCGCTCGCCGGAGATACAGCGCCTGTACTTCCAGTGCGATCCCGAAGACGACGTCGCCAACTGGCCCGACGAGAAGATCTGGGAGGAGCTGCGCGCCCGCCTTGCCACCGAGGACGGCTGGACGCTGGAGAAGGGCGACATCTTCCAGAAGAACATCGTGGGGATGCGCAGCTTTATATGCGAGCCGATGCAGCACGGCAGGCTCTTTCTCGCCGGGGACGCCGCCCACATCGTCCCCCCGACCGGGGCCAAGGGCATGAACCTCGCCGTAGCCGACGTCCGCGTCCTCGCCCGCGGGCTCGGCGAACTCTACTGCTCAGGCAGCACCGGACTGCTGGACGCCTACTCGGAGACGTGCCTGCGCCGCGTGTGGAAGGCGAGCCGGTTCTCCTGGTGGATGACCTCCATGCTGCACCGCTTCCAACACGAGGACGACTTCCGCTACCGCCTGCAACTCGCCGAGCTGGACTACGTGACCTCCTCGCGGGCCGCCTCGACCTCCCTGGCCGAGAACTACGTAGGCCTGCCGATGGAGTGGCAGGAAGAGCCTTAAGTGTCGACCGAAAAGCTGGGAAGTCCCCGATGAAGGCCCCGACGGCGGTCGCGTGGGAGAAGGAGCAGGCCTTCTCGATGGAGGAGGTGGAGCTCGAAAAGCCGCACGAGGAGGGAGGTTCTGATCCGCGTCGTGGGGGTCGGGGTCTGCCACACGGACCTGACCGTCCGCGACCAGGGGTACCCTGTGCCGCTCCGGTAGCGGCGCGCTCAAGCCCGTCCTGAGGACCAGTTGAGGCGCTTACCCGAAAAGGAGGTCGGCGGTTGGCCGAAGTAACCCATTCGCGAGAGGCGATCGCGGAGCTGGTGCGTGACGGCGATACGGTCGCCCTTGAGGGCTTCACGCACCTCATCCCGACCGGCGGCGCGCACGAGATCATCCGTCAGCAGAGGCGGGATCTGATCTTGATCCGGATGACGCCGGACCTGATCTATGAGCAGATGATAGGGATGGGCTGCGCTAGCAAGCTCGTCTTCTCCTGGGGCGGCAACCCGGACGTCGGCTCCCTCCACCGCTTCCGCGACGCCATCGAGCACGGCTGGCCCGAGCCCCTAGAGATAGAGGAGCACTCCCACGCGGGCATGGCCAACCGCTACGTCGCGGGGGCCTCGAACCTCCCGTTCGCAGTCCTGCGGGGCTACGTCGGCACCGACCTGCCTAAAGTAACGAAGACGATAGCGCCCATAACCTGTCCCTTCACCGGCGAAGAGATGATGGCGGTGCCTGCCCTGAACCCGGACGTGAGCATCATCCACGCCCAGCAGGCCGACCGGCGTGGCAACGTGGCGATCTGGGGGATCGTAGGCATCCAGAAGGAGGCCGTGATAGCGGCCAAAAGGGCCATAGTCACGGTTGAGGAGGTTGTAGACGAGCTCGAGCCTCACCCTTTCCAGGTCGTCCTTCCCTGGGTTGCGGTGGACATGATGGTCGAGATCTGGCAGGCCAGCCCCGCCGGTCGCTACGACGACCCTGGAGACGAACGGGAAGATCTGCCGCTCGAACAAGGCTTCACCGGATTCGGCCGCTTCGGTACCCTGGACGGCGAATTCTCCTTTCTTACGCTCAAGCCTGGCTCAGTTCCCGGTCCCGACGGTAGATCCCAGGCCCCGCACGTCATGGTCTTTATCTTCGCCCGCGGTCTGCTCAGGTCCCTAGTTAGCCGCATCTACTTTCCAGACGAGGAGGAGGCTAACGTCGCCGATCCCGTCCTCTCGTCTATCGAAGACCCGAGCCTTCGGAATACCCTCATCGCCCGCGAAGAGGGAGCACTCTCCGCTTCGACGTCCGTCTGCAGGGCGACGAGCAGACGGCGTTCTTTGAGTTCGCGGGCTAGTGGGAGCGGCCGGGGGAACGTCAGGGAGCCTGTTCGGGCCCATCTTCGTCCCGGATCGGTTTCGGGATACCGTCGCCGGGAAGGCGCGGCTGCAGGCGATGCTCGACGCGGAGGCGGCGCTGGCGTTGGCGGAGGCGCGGGCAGGCCGGATCCCCGGGAAAGTCGCCGAAGCAATCGTCTCCCGCTGCGACGCCGGTCTCTTCGACCCCGAGGAGATCGGACGCAAAGTACTCGGCGCCGGCAACCCCGTCCCGCCACTCGTGCGGGCGCTCACCGACGCCGTCTCCGGGGTGTCCAAAGACGCGGCGCGCCACGTCCACGAGGGCGCCACGAGTCAGGACATCTTGGACACCGCCGCCATGCTCGTCTCCCGGCGCACTCTGGACCCTATCCTCGCCGAGGTAGACGGGATCTCGGCGGCCTGTGCCCGGCTTGCCGGGGACCACCGAGGTACCCTCATGGCCGGCCGGACGCTCTTGCAGCAGGCCCTCCCGACGACTTTCGGCCTCAAGGCCGCCGGCTGGCTCGTCTCGGTCCTGGCGGCGAGGCGAAGGCTGCGCGACGTGCGTCGCTCCGGACTCGCCGCGCAGCTGGGCGGGGCTGCCGGCACGTTAGCCTCGCTGGGCGGTAGAGCGGTGTCTCCGTTCTTCGGGAGTTTGCTCGGGAGCTGTACCTCGCAGAGCCCGTCGTCCCGTGGCACACGGCCCGGTTCCCCGTGGTGGAGGTCGGGGGTGTGCTCTCGCTCCTCGCCGGCGTTCTCGGGAAGATCTCGCTCGACATCATCCTGATGGTCCAGACGGAGGTGGGAAAAGTTGCGGAGCCCGCGGGCGATGGCCGCGGCGGCTCCTCGACCCTGCCCCACAAGCGAAACCCCATCCTCTCAGTGACCGGGCTAGCGAGCGCCTGCCGGGTGCAGGACCTCACCCACACGCTGCAGGCTGCGATGGTAGGGGAGCACGAACGGGCCGTTGGCGCCTGGCACTCCGAGTGGGAGACCCTCTCCGAGGCGCTCGCCCTGACCGGCGGGGCCGCCTCCGCGGTCCGCGAGGTGACCGAGGGGCTCGAAGTCTACCCGGTGAAGATGCGGGAGAACCTGGACGCGACGGGGGGAATGCTCCTCGCCGAGAACGTCACCACGCTGGCGGCCGAACGCCTCGGACGGTTGAAGGCGCACGACCTCGTTCAGGCCGCCTGCCACAGGGCGTTAGACAGGGGCAAGCACCTACGCGAAGAGCTTCTAGAGGACGCTGAGAGTGGCGAAATCCTCTCTCCGGAGGAGATCGACGCCGCGCTCGACCCGGCGAGCTACCTCGGGTCGGCGGACGAGTTCGTCACGCGGGCTTTGAACCTTTACCGCGAGGAGGGATCCTACGTGCTTACGGAAGGCGCAGTCGACGTGAACTACGTCCTGGAAGGACCGGAGGACACACCGGTCCTGGTACTGTCGAACTCCCTGGGTATGACACTCGGGATGTGGGACGATCAAGCGCCCGTCCTGCGCCAACGGTTTCGGCTGCTGCGCTACGACGGGCGTGGCCACGGAGGCTCTCCCGCCCCGCCCGGGCCTTACGCGATAGGCGACTTGGGCCGGGATGTGCTCTCACTCCTCGACCGGCTGGGGTTAAAGCACGCCTCATTCTGCGGCCTCTCTATCGGAGGCATGACCGGGATGTGGCTGGCGAGCGAGGCGCCCGAGAGGTTCGATCACCTCGTGCTGTGTTGCACCGCGGCCCGGCTCGCTCCCGAGGCGTGGCAGGCGCGGGCCGAGACGGTTCGGGCCGAGGGCGTCGGGGCTGTCGCCGACGCCGTCCAGGAACGCTGGTTCACCCCCAAGTTTCAGGCGAGCCGCCCGGAGACCTTCGAGTGGGCCGGGACGATGCTGCGCGAGACTGACGCCGAGGGCTACGCTGGATGCTGCGAGGCCATCCGGGACATGGACCTGCGCGATAGGCTCGCCTCGATAACGGCGCCGACGCTCGTGATCGCCGGCGCCGAAGATCCAGCGACCCCGCCCGAGCACGGCGAGCTCATCCGCGACTCCATCCCCGGTGCCAGCTTCGAGGTGATCCCGAACGCCGCCCACCTCGCGAACATAGAGCAACCCGAAGCCGTGTCGCGGGCGGTGCTCGACCACCTGAGTCCAACGACCGCACGGAGTACCGACAGGTGAGCGATTCGGCCCACGAACGCGGTATGCGGGTTCGCCGCGAGGTATTAGGAGACGACCACGTCGACGCCGCGGTGGCGGGCACCACCGTTTTCACCGCGGATTTCCAAGACTTCATCACCCGCTACGCGTGGGGTGAGATCTGGACGCGCCCCGGCCTTGATCGCAGGACACGCAGCTGTATCACCCTGACCGCCCTCGTCGCGCTGGGCCGCCTGGATGAGCTGGACATTCACGTCCGCGCGGCGCTTCGTAACGGCTTGAGCGAGGACGAGATAGGGGAGGTCCTGCTCCACAGCGCCATCTACTGCGGGGTTCCGGCCGCCAACGCCGCCTTCGCCGTAGCGCAGCGCGTCCTTGCCGATCCCCCTGCGCAATAACACTCCCAGCAACGGCCCGGGTTTGTGATCGTTCCCGCGCGTCAGAATAGAAGACTACGTCAGGGCGCGGGAGCAACTTTCGCGCGAGAGGTTCGGTATCGAACGGCTGGAACTAGTCGTACGCGGGTTCAGGGGGCGCAGTAAACGTACGAATGGGCGGTCCGGTTCCCGCAGAAGGTGAAGCGGGCCGCCCCCATAGTCGAGACGAAGAACACCCCGCACGACTTTATCTACCCCGAAGCCTTCGTCGAGACCATCAGCTTAGATCCCGCCTTCCGGGACGGATGGTACGAGGACGCAGCTGACGGGTGCGGGTCTCGTCCGGCACGCCAGGATCTGGTCGGTGATGGGGTTCTCGACGGCGTTCTGAAAGCAGGAGCATGGCGGCTTCGGGTTTCGATTCGGCGGACGACTTTCAGATCGGCTTCGTCGACGCCTACTTCCAACCCCTGGAGCCGAACGAGCTGCTTGCATAGCCCAGAAGTGGCAGCCGGGGACCTTAAGCCGGCACAGCGGCGGGGAGGTCGCCGCCCTCGGACGCGTCACGGCCAGGACTTTCGTCCTGCCCATAGACGAGGGGGTGTTCTTATCGTGCGTGACTGCGGGGCAGAAGGTAGTTCCGAACAGACAGCTACAGCGAGCTGCGCGCTGTCGAGAGTGTAGCCGGACACCTGGATTTGTTCGGCTTCAGGGACGGCTACATGGAGCAGATCGACCGTCACCTCGGCGAACTGCTCGAAGGTCCTGCTTGATCCACCTCCAGAGCCTCTGGTAGACGCCTCTCGGGTCCGCCAATCAAAGGCTCCCTGATGAGCGGCCTCGCCTTAAAGGTGGGAACCGCCCCGATCGGGGGCGCGGCGCTCACAGGGATCGAAAACCTTGAGAACCTCGAAAGGTCGGCCGTCCCCGACTCGCTCCCCTGCTCGGGCCTCGCCAACTCCCGCCCCTAGAACAGGGGCACCGACAGGCGCTATGGCCTCTGCGGCATCGACGCACTCAACTCTGGCGACGGGGTACGAATGACAACGACGCTCTTGACGGCGGGATCACCGACAGGCGCGACGGACGTCAGGAGGCATCTGCCGCGGGCTGCGAGTAGGATTCGTAACCAAGGCAACGTGGGGCGGGGAGCAACGGCCTCGCCTTGAGGACCGATGAAGCGAGCCTGGCGGGAGCGAAGCACGGACGAATCTTCCGAACCCTGACGGGGGCGGCGCGGGGGTGAAAGGATGAAAGGTTCCGAGCGGATACTGGTGGCTGGGGGTGGCATCGGCGGGTTGACGGCCGCGATCGCGCTTCGAAGGGCAGGGTTCGAGGTCGTCGTGTTCGAGCGCGCGGCCGCGCTGGATGCTGTCGGGGCTGGCCTCCTACTCGCGGCAAACGCGGTCAAGGCCCTGGGCAAGCTGGGGTTGTCCGATGCCCTCCGGCAGATCGGGGTCCCGGCGGCGGCCGGCAGTATCCTCTCTCGGCGCGGCGAGGTAATCCTCGAACTGAACGTTTCGGATCTCAGGAAGAGGGTCGGCGCTGACACCTCTGCCGTGCACCGGGCCGACCTGCAGGAGATGTTGTTGCGGGAGGTCGACGAGGCCGGGGCCACCGTGTGGACCGGCAAAGAGCTCGTTAGCTTCGAGCAGACCTGTCATGGTGTGCACGCGTTCTTCGCCGACGAGACCGAAGAGCGCGGAGCCGTCCTCGTCGGCGCCGACGGGCTACGCTCCCGGGTCCGCGGCCGCCTCTTCGGTGACGAGAGACCCCGCTACGCCGGCTACACCTCTTGGCGTGGCGTCGCCCCGGAGAGCGAGCTCGTCCCGGTCGGGGGCGGTTTCGAGTCCTGGGGACGAGGGCGGCGCTTCGGGTGCGCCCACGTCGGAGGAGGAAGGGTCTACTGGTTCGCCACCAGGAACGCGCCCGAGGGAGAGGACGACGGGCCGGCTGGGTCAAGGGCCACCTTGCTCGAGGCGTTCCGCGGCTGGCACGAGCCGGTGGAACCCCTGATCCGGGCGACTGAGGAGGACGCGATACTGCGCACGGACATTTACGATCGCGATCCCCTGGGCAAGGTCTGGGGCGAGGGACGCACGACCCTGCTCGGGGATGCGGCGCACCCTATGACGCCGAACCTCGGCCAGGGCGCCTGCCAGGCTATAGAGGACACGGTGGTGTTGGCCCGGTGCCTCCGGGAGTCGGACGAATCCGCCGGCGCTCTCCGACGCTACGAGGCGCTGCGCTCCGACCGCACGGCGGCCATCGTCCGAAGGTCGCGGCGCATCGGGTGGGTTGGCCAGCTAGAGAACCCGTTTCTGTGCCGGCTGCGCGAGCGGACGCTCAAGTTGATTCCCGTGGAGACGCAGCTCAGGCAAATACAGGAGGTCGTGGGGTATGAGGTCTAGACGCGCGCCGTCCAGGGGCTAAGGTTTCCGTGGAAGAGGTATATCCGTAGGATCGGAAAGGGAGGTAGAGAGGTTTCTGGAGATCATCTTCCTGCTGTTCGGCGCCCTGACCTGGGTGGCGTCGGCGTGTTGCTCTACTTCCGGCGCATGACACTCGACAAGTCGGAGGTGATGCGCAAGGTAGAGACCTCGGCGGCAACGGAGTTGACCGACATGGCCCTCGGTAGCCCGTCGAAATCAAGAGCAACCTGCGCTGCGAGAGCTCGCTCGAGAGCAAGGTGGTCGGGCAGGCCTGCGCCTGCTATTTTTGGCAGTTGATCCGAGGGTACCGGAGACAGACAAGGATGCCGAATGGGACCTGAAGGCGCGGAGGCGCTCTGAGGTGGGGGCCTCCGAAGGGCGATTCGCCCTGTCCGCCGTGGTGGGTGGCTCAGGCCCGTCGGCGTGCGGGGGCTGGGGTAGACGCCCTCGAGGTGATGAATCGCTTCGAGCACGATACAGATGGGGCCGGCAGCGTCACATTGGGCGGCGGAGAGCGCACTAGCGGCGTCCGTCACGTTGAGAGCATCCTGCCCGTGGCCGTGCCGGTCTACGTACTCGGAATCGTGCAGGAAGAAGGGGAATCGGCGCGCCGCCGGGGGACGAGGAGGGACGATTCTTGATCAGCTGCCGCTCTTAGGAACACATGAAGAAAAAGTTTCGACGCGACGCGCTTTGGCCCGCCCTGATAGCACTAGGGTTGTTCGTTTTCGGAGCGATATTCGTTGCCGTCGGCGTGGTGGCGGCCGCGGGAGTCTTGTAGAAAAACCCCCTAATGTTGGGGTAGGCTGGACTCCCCGACGCCTCTCACATCGGTCGCCACGCCGTCTCCACCGTCGCCTACAATACCCGCGAAGAGAGCGCCTCAGGCAGGGCACTTTCGACGAGGTGCCACCGATCAGGATGGAGATGTGTGGATCGACGCGACGCGGAGACCGGAAGGGGTGAGGACAACGCGCTCCTCGCGCGGGGGGTCGCGGAGATGATAGCGGCCTCGCCGTTTTGGCCGCATCCCTTGCTCCGCGGCGGGCACACCCAGACGCTCGCCGGTTGGTCCTGGCCTCGCGGCGTTCGCGCGCGTCCACCGGACGAGGCGCGCCTGTTCGAGGTCGAGCCGGGCGTACGTCTGCTCGCCCGCTGCCGTTGGCACGCGGATAGAGCCACCAGGGCGACGGTCGTCCTCGTGCACGGCCTCGGTGGCAGCGCCGACGCCCCTTACGTGCTCGGCGCCGCCCGGCTGGCCTACCGGATGGGTGTGAACGTGGTGCGCCTTAACCAGCGCAACTGCGGCGGGACGGAGCACCTTACCCCGACGCTCTACCACAGCGGGATGTCAGGGGACCTCGCCGCCGTCGTCCGCGAGCTGGCGGGACAAGACGGGCTTTCTCGGCTCTTCGTAGCGGGTTTCTCCATGGGCGGCAACCTCGCCTTGAAGTTGGTCGGGGAGATGGGCGAAGCCGCTCCGTCGGTGCTTAGGGGCGTGTGCGCCGTCTCGCCCGCACTGGACCTGCGCGCGATCACCGAGAACCTCGAGCTTCCGTCGAACCGTCCCTACCAATGGACCTTCGTGCGTGGCCTACGCCGGCTCGTGGAACGCAAGGCCGAACTCTACCCGAAGCTCTACGATAAGCGGGGACTGGAGCGGCTGCGCACCGTCCGCGACTTCGATGAGCTCTACACCGCCCCGCACGGCGGCTTCGTCGGAGCCGAGGACTACTACGAGCGCGCGAGTGCCCTAAGGTTAGTCCCACGCATCCGGGTTACCACCCTGGTGATCCACTCCCAGGATGATCCCCTGGTGCCCTTCGCGCCGCTGCGGCGCGCCGAGGTATCGGC
>DASQVA010000288.1:0-3253 GCA_035641035.1 Rubrobacter sp.
GCCAGCCACTCGCGGTCGCGCCGGCGTCGGCGCAGGCGGGTGAGGGGGTTACGCAGCGCGGCGGGCGAGATCACGCCGCTGACCACGGCCGGTACGATGGCAAGCCCCGGCGTCAGCCGCGCGAAGAGGTCGACGCTCGAAGACCATCGATCGAGTGCCTGTACCGCGCCTGGCAGCGCGGCGGGGTCGGGCTCGATCCTTCCCCCCGGGAACGTCAGGACGGCACCACCCCGCCGCAGGTGCTGGGTCGCCGCGCGCACGAGCCCGAAGCGCCCTGTGGAGGTCTCCGGGACCGTGAGCAGGTGTCGGCTGGTGTTTGGGAGCGCTTCCAATAAAGGCCTCTCAGAGGCCACTACGCGCAGGTCCGTCCGCGGCGTCGCGGCGAACAGGGCGACGGCGTCGGCGAGACCCGGGTGGTTCGAGACCAGCAGCAGCGGGCCCTCGCGCGGGACGTTCTCCCCGCCCCCAACCTGCGCGCCCCGCGACATCCGCTCGAGGGCCCACGCCCCGCCTGCGGCGAGACCCTGCTCGCCGACTATCCCGTCGTAGACAGCGATCTGACGAGCCAGGCGCCGGGCTGGTATCCGGGAGACCAGTTCTAGGGGAAGCCGCCCGCGACCCGCGCCACCCAGTCCGAAGGCGGAGAGCAGGTCGTCCACACACGCCCGCGTGATGGCTTCGAGCTGATCCGGGCTCGCGGTCGCGGCAGGGCCGAAGGTTCCGGCGCCGGGCAGTCGAGGGACGTCATCCAAAGCGGTATACCCCAGCCTTGTTGTTAGCGTACGAGGCCATTATCCTCGCGATCGCAAACCCGTTCATCGTCCGGATGCGCCCCTTCTTTCTAGTTCGTTTGCGTTAGACGGTGTCCGGCGTCGCGCCTCCTTATAATATCTAGATACGTACGAGTATCGGTGGTGGTTCGGATGCCGACAGGGGAGTGCGGCTTCGGAGCGGGCACCCTACGAGTTCGTAGCGGCGTGGCGCACGATCTCGACTGCCGAGCCCGCGAGGACAGTGCCATCAAGCCGGACGTGCGGCTTGGCGACCCTGATCTTTGCGGCCTCCAAGGCTGGGTAGTTCTCCAGTACGGCGGTGCATATCCTCTCGGCGAGCGTCTCGATCAGGCTGACGGGTTCTCCCTCCACTATCGTCCGCGCCAGCCGGTGGACCTCGCCGTAGTCGACCGTCTTCGTGAGGTCGTCGGAGATCCCAGCCGGGCGCAGGTCGAGGCGCAGTTCGACGCTCACCACGAACGGCTGGCCCAGCTCGCGCTCGGCGGGTAGAGTTCCGTGACGGCCGTAGAAGGTCATGCCTTCGAGCAGTATAAGGTCCTCTGCCATCCGATACAGTATGGCAGCACGTAGATACCCGTGCGTAATTCTCCGGACCGGCCGTGCTAACCTTCCGTGCGAGAGGAGCTTTGAGGGAGAGAACGACAGAGCGCCCGACCGTTACCGTGAGCTACGCCCAGACGCTCGACGGGCGATTGGCGACGGCCAGCGGCGATTCCCAGTGGATCAGCTGCCCCGACTCGCTCCGCTTCGCGCACGAACTGCGCGCCTCCCACGACGCCGTGATCGTCGGTGCCGGCACCGCGTTCAAGGACGACCCACGCCTAACCGTCCGCCACGTCCCCGGCGAGAACCCTTTGCGCATCATCGCCGACAGCACGCTCCGCACGTCCCTCACCGCAGCCGTGTTAGCGGGCGGCGCCGCAAAGCGCACCGTCCTCGCCGTCACCGACCGTGCCCCCGAAGGACGTTGCGAGGAAGTTCAAGCTCTCGGCGCGAGCGTCCTGCGGTTGCCGAAGAACACGGAAGGGCGGGTCGATCTGACCGCCCTACTCTGGGCGCTCGGCGGCATGGGTGTCGCGAGTGCGGTGGTGGAGGGCGGGGCTGAGCTCATCACCGGCTTCTTGCGCGCCCGGCTCGTGGATCGCCTCGCGGTCTGCATAGCGCCTAAGGTCCTCGGCAGAGGCATCGAGGCCATCGGCGACCTCGGCGTGCGCGAGCTCTCCGAGTCCTTGAGCCTGACCGATACGTCCGTCATCCCCTACGGGGTAGATCTGATCCTGGACAGCCGCGTCGAGTACCCGAACGGTAGCAGTGGGAACCAGCGCTAGCCTGCCCGCCCGCTCGCTGTGGTTCGCGGCCCCCCGCACCGCCGAGCTCCGCCCCGCAGACGCGCCGCTGCCCGGACCGGGCGAGGTCCGCGTCCGGGCTTTGGCCTCGGCCGTGAGCGCCGGCACTGAGATGCTCGTCTACCGCGGCGAGGTTCCGAAAGATCTCCCGCTCGATCTGCCCACCTTCGCCGGGAGCTACGGGTTCCCGATCAAATACGGTTACGCGCTGGCAGGACGCATCCTCGACGCTGGACCGGACGTCGAGTCTCTTGCCCCTGGGGACCCCGTCTTCGTCCACCACCCCCACCAGGATGTATTCGTCGTGCCGGCGGAAACCGCCGTGCGCCTCCCGGATGACCTCGACCCGCTCCTCGGCGTCTTTGCGGCCAACCTTGAAACCGCCCTGAACGTCGTCCACGATGCGCCGCTACGCCTCGGCGAGTGGGCGCTCGTCTTCGGGCAGGGGGTGGTCGGCCTGCTCGTGGCCCGGCTCCTGACGCTTTCGGGGGCCGAGGTGCTGGCCGTCGACCCGCTGGAGAAGCGCCGGAGGCTGGCCCTCGCCGGGGACGCGCACGGGGCGCTTAAGCCCGACGAAGACCTCGGCGCCCGGGTAGGCGAAGCCACGGCCGGCAGGGGAGCGGATGTGGCCGTGGAGGCGAGTGGATCCGGGGCGGCCTTGCAGGCGGCCATAGAGTGCGTCGCGGACGAGGGGACGGTCGTGGTGGCGTCCTGGTACGGCACGAAACCCGTCTCGCTCGCACTCGGTGGGCGCTTCCACCGCGGGAGGGTTAGGCTCCGCTCCTCGCAGGTAGGTCGTCTGTCCCCCGAGCTCTCCGTACGCTGGGACCGCGCCCGCAGGATGGAGACGGTCGTCGGCCTGCTCGATCGGTTGCGCCTCGAGGAGCTAATCTCGCACCGCATCCCGTTCGGGGAGACACCGGAGGCGTACCGGCTGGTAGATGAACGCCCCGAAGAGACGGTGCAGGTGGACCTAGATTACGAGGGCTGAGGAGGACGGTGTGTACGAGGTATACGTAGCGGCGAGCTTCGAGGCGGCACACCGGCTCGTGGGAAACTTCGGGCCGGCGACGAGGATGCACGGGCACACCTACCGGCTGGAGGTAGTTGTCC
>DASQVA010000289.1:0-2422 GCA_035641035.1 Rubrobacter sp.
GCTCGGGCGCGGAGTACTCGATAGAGACTCTCTCCCCGGCGGCGTCCCGGGCAGTCTCGAGGGCCTCCTCGGCGACGGTGGCCAGGTCGTGGCGGCCGACCTCCAGGCCGGGGTGCTCGTCGCCGCGGGTCAGGGCGAGGATTGATTCGCAGAGGGTTCGCATCCTGCCGGCTTCGCGGCGGATGATGGCGACGCTCCGACGCGCGCGGTCCGCGTCCTCTTCGAGCGCCCACTCGTCGAGCATCCTGGCGTGCCCGATCACGGACGTGAGCGGCGTGCGCAGCTCGTGGCTGGCGTCGGCGGCGAAGCGCCTCTGGCGCTCCAGGGCCTCCTCCCTGCGCCTGAACGCGGCATCGAGGCGCGAGAGCAGGCCGTTGAACGTGGTGGCGAGGCGCCCGATCTCGTCTTTCGGGTTCGCCACGGGCAGACGCCGGGAGAGGTCTCCCGTCCCGATCTCGCGCGCCGCCCCGACCACGTCCTCCACGGGCGAGAGCGCCCTCCGGGCCATGAGGTAGGCCCCTATCGCAGAGAGCAAGAGGGCGACGAGAACCACCAGGGCCAGCAGCCCCACGAAGGTGTCGAGGACCTCCTGCACGTCCCCGTAGGACTTCCCGGCCTCCACCACGCGGGCCGCTCCTTCCTGGGGACTCACGGGCACGGCGTAGACGTAGTCCGATCCCTCCCCGGAGAGGACCGCCGTCCCATCCTCCGCCCGCCCGGACGCCAATGCGTGCCTCCATACGGGATCCTCTGCGCCTTCCAACTCCGCCGTCCGACTCAAGACGCGGCCCTGCGCGTCCCTGACGACGATGAATACCCCGTCCAGGGTCAGCTCGTCGCCCTCCGTGTCGAGTTCCTCGCCGGCCTCCACCTCCGTGGCGGCCGCCACGGCGCGGCCCCTAACGGTGTCCTCCAGCCCCGCGTACAGGGCGCTGCGCAGCAGTAAGAAGAGCGTGAGGCTCGAGACGAACAGGATCGCTCCGATGGCCAGGGCGTTGAACAACGTCAGGCGCCAGCGGATGGGCAAGGGTCCCCTACGTTCCCCTGAGGGCGTAGCCCGCGCCCCTGACGGTTCGGATCAAGGGCCGCTCCCCCGGCGCGTCGACCTTCTTCCTCAGATACGCGACGTAGACCTCGACGACGTTGGTTGTGACGCCACCCTCCTGCCCCCACACCCGGCTCAGCAGGAGGCCGCGTGAGAGCACCCTCCTCGGGTTGCGGGCCATGTACTCCAGCAGGTCGTACTCGCGGGCGGTCAACTCTATCTCCCGCCACCCGCGCCTGACCTCGCGGGTGGCGGTGTTCACCTCCAGGTCCGCCACCCTCAGCACTTCTTCGCCCTCGACGCGCCTGAGGAGCGCGCGCATCCTGGCCAGGAGCTCGTCCATCTCGAACGGCTTGGTCACGTAGTCGTCAGCGCCGTGGTCGAGGCTGTGGACCTTGTCGAGCGTGGCGTCGCGGGCGGTAAGCATGACGACGGGGACCTTTAGCCCTTGTCGGCGCAGCCCCTTCAGGACGCCCACCCCGTCAAGGCCGGGCAGCATGATGTCCAGGAGGACGAGATCCGGCCCGAACCGAACCGCCTCCTCCAGCCCGCAGTGGCCATCGTAGGCGCAGCGCACGCGGAAGCCGAGGCGCTCCAGCTCCGGCTCGACGAAGCCGGCGATCGAGCGGTCGTCCTCCACCAGCAGCACCCGCGTTCCCGGTCTCATGTCTTCCTCGCCGACCCCCGTGCCCGTATTTTAAGTCCGGCACTCCCTCGGGGCACACCCTCGCCGGTCCGCGACGAGCGCCACGCGGATCGTAAGCGACTTTTCTGAGAGGCGGCTTAGAGCTTCGTTTAAGTCGGTCCATCTAGGAGAGGACCGAGACTTCTCAGAACGCCCCCTTCCACGCACTCCGGTGAATAGAGCCTTCCGAGATCGCCCCATGCGCTCACCGCGTCCGCCTTCGTCGCGCTGCTCGCCGAGTTGTGGGCGCCCACGTCCTTGATCTTCTTCGAGATCCTTACGGGTCAATGGGGGGTGGGCCGGTAGACGAGCTCCTGGGTGCGGCCGTCGAGGGTCCGGTGCTCTATCAGCTCCAGGTCGAAGTCGGCCGCGCCCCGGAAGATCGGGTCCGTTCCGGTCCGTCCGGTGATGACCGGGAAGATCGTCACCTGCACGCGGTCGACGAGGCCGGCGGCCATCAGCGCCCGGTTCATCGACAGGCTGCCGTGGGAGCGCAATGGCACCTCGGACTCCTCCTTGAGGCGGGCGACGACGTCTACGGCGTCGCCATCCACGACGGTCGCGTTTGGCCAGTCGAGGGGACCTTCCAGCGTCGTCGACACCACCGTTGCCGGCATGTCCCTCATCCGGGTGACCCAGGGGTCGCGCACCTCGGAATCCTCCGTGCTCGAGGCCAGCATCGAAACGAACTG
>DASQVA010000290.1:0-3363 GCA_035641035.1 Rubrobacter sp.
CCGACCGTGACGTCCGCCTCGACGTTGAGCATCACCACGTGTTTGCCGTTCTCTATGGCCTCGAAGGCCACTCGGGAGCCTACCTCCGGTATGCCGGTGGCCTCCACGACTACGTCCACCGACTCCGAGCGAGTGATCTCCAGGGCATCGTCGGTCACCGCGGGGCGGCCGGTACGGCCGTTGGTCCCCTCAACCGGGTCTTGCCCCACGCTCCGGAAGACCTCCAGGGTGCGCTCCAGGTCCAGGTCTGCGGCGGCCACCACCTCCATGCCAGGGATCTCCCCGACCTGCGCGATGAATCCCCGGCCCATCTGTCCGGCACCGACGATGCCGATCCGGATCGGGGTGTCCTCTCGATCTAGGGCCTCTAGTTTCTCTCTAAGCCCCATCTATGTGGACCTTTCTAATCAGAGGATCTTATCTCCAGCCGGACGCCGGGTCGAATGCTCTCGCCTATATCCCCCGATCCCGGCTCCTCCAGGCAGATCTCGCCGGGCAGCTCAACCTCTTCCGCGCCGTTGAACTTGAACGAGGCGTGACCGAGCTTGAGCATGTTCTTCCAGGCGCTGTCGCCCACGGCCGTTATCCGGAACTCTCTGCCGTCGATGACCATCATGTCCCCGACCTCCGGTGGGTCCTCCCGACTCTCCGAGCGCAGGTGCAGAACGGACATCTCTGCCAGCTCGGGCGGGGCTCCCTCTTCGAACAGGACGAGCGTCCCCGCCTCCTCCAGAAGCTCCTCGACCTCCGGGCCTACGTTGGTGACCTCAGTCATGTAAATGGCACCCACGATCCTTCTCCCTTACTGATAGAGGCCAAGGCTGAACACGAAGCCGACGAGAACCGCTATAGGGCCGGTGATCATGCGGCTGAAGAGCACCGCTGGGACTCCGATCTCGACCGTCTTGGGCTCGGCCTCCCCCAGGGACAGGCCGACCGGTATGAAGTCGCAGCCCACCTGGGTGTTGTAGGCGAAGAGCGCGGGGAGTGCGTACTGGGGCGGTATGTTGCCCGCTCCTATCTCGGCCCCTACAAAGACTCCTACGACCTGCGCGATAACCGCCCCAGGCCCCAGGACAGGAGAGAGGAAGGGCAACCCGACGATGAGTGAGAGCGCGAGAAGCCCTATCAAATTGCTTCCGAGCGGGGTCAGAATGCTGGCGATGAGATTACCCAGCCCTGTGTAGTTGATGATGCCGATGAGCATCGAGACAAAGACTATAAAGGGCAGCACGTTCCGTATGACCTGGTCTACGGCGTGGCGGCCGCTCTGGAACAAAACCCCGACGACGTTGCCCGCAACACGTCCGATCCCGGCGATAAAGCCGGTGATACCACCCCCGCCGAAAGGCGTCGCCTCCCCTCCGCCGCGCATGTCGAACGGACTTTCTCGTGTGGTCTCCTCCGTGACCTCGCCCCGAGCTTCCTCTGTTTCGGCTTCCTCTGTTTCGGTTTCGTCGGCCGGGCTTATATTTCTCTCGCGCACGCCTGAGACATAGATGTCTTCCTTGATGAACTGCGAGAGCGGTCCGGCCTGTCCCACGGGCTGGAGGTTGATGGTCGGAATGCGCTTTCTGGGGTAGACGCCAGCTCGGGCTGTTCCTCCGCAGTCTATGACCACGGCGGCTATCTCCTCCTCGGGCGGGGGAGTTCTGAAGCCCTCCACGGCCGTCCCACCGGTCATCTCGGCTATCCGGTGGGCGACCTTGGGGATCTCCCCGCCGGTCACCGCGACTATCTTGTCCTTCTCGGCGGATGGTTTGATGGTCAGCGGCCCCCCCCAACCCTGGGGGCCTTTCTCGACCTTGATCGCCTTGAACTCTTTGTCAGCCATATCGTAGGCCCCCTACAGCTCTATGCCCTGGCGCCGGGCAAGGAAGAAGGTGATCCACTGGGTTACTATCCCCCGGATGAATATGACCACGAGGCCCGCGAGCAGCAGCCGAACGGCGAACTCGCTCTCCGGAAACCCCAGTTGCCGGATACCTTCGGCGACCCCCAGGTAGACGAACAGCTCTGCCGGGTTGATGTGCGGGAACAATCCCAATGTGGGGTGAACGAACGACACGGCCGAGTCGTAGAACGCCGGCTTGTACTTCTCCTCCAGGAAGGTCCCGAAGGTATAGGCCATCGGGTTGGTCAGGAAGAAGACCGCCAGAAAGGGCAGGAGAGTGTAGCGGGTCAATATGTTTCCAGCCGCGAACCGCGCCGCTCCCTGCACCCGCTCCTCCCCTATCAGGTTAATGATCGTGTAGAGCGCGACGAGGAGTACGAGCAGAGTGGGTATTATCCCTGTTACGAAACCAACTAGCACGTCAGCGCCGGCCCGGAACAACCCGATAAACCACTCGCCGGCGGCGGCTAACGTATCAAGTACCCCTTGCATAAACTCTCCTCCTGTACGAAAGGTCGAATAACACCCCTCACCACGTGCGTACTGCTGCTAACCTATAGCGTCCCCACCTTCTCCTTCTTTATTCGGTCTATCTGCTCTACGGCTCGCCGGGCGGCCAGTGCCGTACCCTTCTCGTTCTCTTCACCCCACTTCTCGTCTCGAAGCTCGTCTACGCCCAAACCCGAGAGCTCCGGAGCCTCTCTGAACCTGGCGAACACCGTCGCCCCCCGCATCTTTAAGGCCTTTCTGACCCGCCCATCTTCGTTCACTACCAGAATCAGGATCACGCCCTTCCCGAAACGGGCCTTGGCGTTCCCGACCCCTACGTAGCCTTCTCCCCCTTCTTGCGTTATCCGGCTCAGAACCTTCCGGTAGTGCCTTACCTGATAGTAAGTCCCCACTATCTGCGCCAGCCACAAGATCGCCACCACCAGCAGCAATAGCGGCCACCAACCCATTCGATTCTCCTATCCTTATTCGTCCTTCAAGCCTATCGGCGGCCCGCGCGCATGCCCCACCTTCCCTTGTGAGACTTTATACATACGACTTTCGTTCTTGTCAAGAACGGAAGTCAAATTTACCATTAGATCTAGGCGTTACGAAACATTAGACTAGGGGGTGAGAGGTAGATGTTCGATGGGGAAGTGGCTTGGGTTACGGGGAGTAGTAAGGGAATCGGCCGGGCGACCGCCCTGGGTTTAGCCGAGCAAGGTTGCGACGTGGTGGTGCATTACGACAGCAGCGAGGACGAGGCTACGGAGGTAGCGGAGCAGATCGAGGCCCACGGTCGAGACGTTCTTCTGATTCAGGGAGATGTGGCCAAGGGCGAGGATGTCCAGAGGATGGTAGGGGAGATCGAGGAACGCTACGGGCGCGTGGACATCTTGGTGAACAATGCGGGTTCCATGGTGGAGAGGCTCACGCTGGCGGAGATGACGGAGGAGGTGTGGGATCGCGTAATGGAGGTG
>DASQVA010000291.1:0-3004 GCA_035641035.1 Rubrobacter sp.
CGCGACCCCGGCCCCGAAGGCGTGGGCAGCGCGGATAACGGTTCCGACGTTGCCCGGGTCCTGCACGCCGTGAAGGAGTAAGATCCGATCCCTTGCTCTCAGCACTTCCGCGGCGGACAGGTCAAGGAACGGGAAGACGGCGACCGGACCCGTGGGGGTGGTGAGCGTCGAGAGCCTCTTTACTGCAGCGGGGTCGGTGAGGAGGTGCTCGGGTGGCGTCGTGGCTTCTTCTATCAGGGTCGGGCCTTCGGCGAGGAAGAGGCGTTCGGCTTCGCGGTGCTTCTTCTGTTTCAGTTTGGCGAGCCGTTTGAGAGCAGCGTTGGAGTGGGTCACACTTCGGCGGGGTCGAACTTGTCCAGCTCCTTCTTGGGACCGCCGACGACGAGAACGGTCCCTTCTTCGAGCGACGTGTCGGGCTGCGGGAGGGTGCCTCCCTGGCCTTTGTTTTTGATCGCGAGCACCGTCAGGTCCTTCTTACGGTGGAGCTGGAGGTCCTTGAGCGTTTTACCGACCCACTCGTTTGGTACATCGATCTCGATGAGCGCCTCGTCCTCTCCGAGCTCCAGATAATCTTGGATGCCGGGCAACGCCATCTGGCGGGCCAGGAACTCGCCGAACTCCTTCTCCGGCTGGACGACGTGGTCGGCCCCGACCCTCTCTAGAACCTTAGCGTGAAGGGAGCCGTTCGCCCGCGAGAAGATCAGGGGCACCCCGAGGTCTTTGAGGATGAGGGTTACGAGAATGTTGGCCTCGACGTTCCCCTCGCCGATCGTGACCGCTGCTCCGTCAAACTCCTCGAGCCCGAGGTCACGCAATACCGTGCGCTCCGTGGCGTCCGCCGCCACCAGGTGAACGTTGGGCAGCTCATCTGAGAAGTCCTGGATCAGGTCTTCATTACGATCGACGCCCAAGACCTCGTGGCCCAAAGAGTCCAGCGTCCTTATGAGGGAGGTGCCGACCAGGCCCATACCTATAACCGCAAACTGTTTGCTCACCCGGTCATCCTATCGCTATGTCCTCATGCGGGTAGACATATTTTGTCGCCTTCTGCCGGGCCGAGAGCGCTAAAATCAAGGTGATCGTGCCCACCCGCCCCCAAAACATTACCCCTACGACGACAAGTTTAGCTAAAGGTGAGAGCCCCTGCGAGACGTTCATGGAGAGCCCCACCGTTCCGAAGGCGGAAGTTATCTCGAATATAGCAGGTACGAGCCTCAAACCGTCGGAGATCATTATCGACAGCGTCGCCAGGATCACCAGCAGTGCCGAGGCTGAGAGCACCGCGAGCGCTTTCTGGATGAGAGGTCTCGGCACGCGGCGTCCGAAGGCGCTCACCTCCTCCTGCCCACGCACGAGCGTGAGTACGACGAGCACCAGTAGGGCGAGCGTCGTGACCCTCACTCCCCCACCAGTCGAAGCCGGCGCGGCCCCGATGAACATCAGCCCGATCTGCACGAACAGGCTCGACTCGCGCATCTGCTCGTAGTCCACCGTCGAGAACCCCGCCGTTCGTGGCGTTACCCCCTGAAAAAGGGACATCCACAACCTCGTACCCACCGGCTCGCTCCCCAGGGTAGCAGGGTTCGTCCACTCGAACGCCGCCACGCTCAAAGCCCCGATCAGGATAAGTGCCGCCGTGGTGACGAGGACCAGCTTGGAGTGCAAGGTCAGCCGACGCATCTGTCGGTAGTGGTAGAGGTTGACGAGTACCGGGAAGCCCAACCCGCCGAGGATTATCAGGCCGACGAGCGCCAGGTTTACGAACGGGTCGTCGGCGTACCGGGAGAGCCCGTCGCTCGACAATGTGTTGAAGCCCGAGTTGCAGAAGGCCATGACCGCGTGAAAAACCGCCTGAAAAAAGCCTTCGCCGTAGCCAAGCCCGTTCCTGATGAAGCCGAAAGCGAGCACCATCGCGCCCAAAGCCTCGACGAGTAGCGTGATCCCCGCGATCTGGCCAAGTAGCCTCGAGGTGTTGCGCGGTGAATCCACATTCCCGAGCTCCTCACGAACGGTAAGCAGGTTCCGAAGGCCAGCTCCTCGCCCGATGAGCACCGCGCCCAGAGTCGTGAAGGTCATTATCCCCAAACCTCCGACCTGGATGAGCACCATGATCACGGTATCACCGAACCTCGTAAACGTGTCGGAGAACTCTACAGACGAGAGTCCGGTTACGCTCGCAGCGCTAACCGCGACGAAAAGAGCGTCCACCCACGAGATCCCATCGTAGGTGGACGCCGGTAGCTTGAGCAGCAAGGTTCCGAGGAACATGAACACCGCGAACCCAAGGGCGATAAGGCGCGGTGCGGAGAGCCTCCGGGTCAAGGTTTGTTGTGTTCTCTAGGCCTCTTTTTTGGCGGCTTTCTCCACGTCGCCGACGGTGATGCGCCCGCCTGAGCCGGTCCCTTCGACGGCGGACAGGTCCACACCAAGCTCCTCCGCTTTACGCCGCGCGGCGTCGGTGGCTTTTACTTCGCCGGCGGCATCCTCTACGTCCTCGACGAGGACGTTTCCCTCCGAACCCGTACCCTCGACCTCGGAGAGGTTCACGTCTAGCTCCTCAGCCCTGCGCTCGGCGGCACCCGTGGCCTCCACCTCGGTGTCCTGCTTCTGCCCGGCGGGCTCGGCCGTCCCGGCGGTCTGCCGCTTGTCGCCCTCGATGCGCCTCTGAACGGGCTCGCCATCGAGGGCATTCCTAGCCTGCGACACAACCGCGGCGAAGGCTTCGCGCTCGGTGGCAGCGAGGTCGGCCAGGATTTTCCGGTCCAGCTCTATTTCGGCCAGCCGGAGGCCATGCACGAGCTGGGAGTACGAGAGACCATGCTCGCGGGCTCCGGCGTTGATCCGTTGGATCCAGAGCGACCGGAAGTCCCTCTTGCGCTGCTTGCGGTGCGCGTAGGCGTAGACTCCGCCCTTCCAGACCTGCTCCTTGGCCCGCTTGTACGAGCTCTTCTTCGTCCCCCGATAGCCCTTGGCCTGCTCTAAGACCTTCCTGCGCTTTTTGCGG
>DASQVA010000292.1:0-6059 GCA_035641035.1 Rubrobacter sp.
CCGGTTCGCCCCGTCGAGGACCGCCGCTTCTTCGAGCTCGCGCGGCAGCGAGACGAAGAACTGCCGCAGCAGGAACACGCCGAGGGCCCCCGCTGCGCTCGGTACTATGACGGCGAGCAGGGTGTCCAGCCAGCCCAGGGAGTCGACCACCAGGTACAAGGGCGTGATTAGGATGATGGGCGGGATGAACAGGGTAGAGACGATCACGCCGAACATGATCCCCTTGCCGCGGAAGTGCATCCTCGCGAGGGCGTAGGCCGCCGGGGCCGCCGTAATGAGCACGAGGACGGCGTGGGCCGTGGCCGCTATCAGGCTGTTCAAAAACCAGCGCAACACGGGGGTCTCGGAGGTGGCGTTGAAGAGCTCACTGTAGCCTTCGACGGAGAACTCGCGCGGGATCCAGGAGAGGGGCCACTGGGTGGTCTCCGGGTTGGTCTTGAAGGAGGTCGATATCATCCACAGCAGCGGCGCCACGAAGACCAGCGTGATCAGGCCCAGCGCTGCGTACGACAGGATAAGCTTAGGACGGCGACCGCCTCCCTCGGTCTTTATGTCCGCCGGGGCCGTCGCCTGCGCCATCTCAGTTCTCCCTCTGGCGGAAGAACACGAAGTTCGCGATGCTGATGAGCAGCAAGAAGAAGGCCAGCACGTAGGCCATCGCCGCCGCGGCACCCATGTTGAACTGCCGCAGGCCCGTCTCTGCGATGTACATGATCGCCGTGGTCGTCTCCTCGCCCGGCGCGCCCTGGGTGATGATGTAGGACTGGCCGAACATGTTGGCCTCGCGCAAAATCGTTATAGAAACGATGAACAGGAGCACCGGCTGCAGGCCCGGTATGGTGATGTTGAGGAACCTCTGCCAAGCGTTTGCTCCGTCCACGGCCGCCGCCTCGTAGAGCTCGCGCGGGATGTCCTGCAAACCCGCGAGGTAGATCACGGTGTTGAACCCGAGCGTCCACCACACTGTCGCCCCGACGAGCGAGACCCAGGCCCACGGCAGCGCGGTGATCCAGGGTATGTTGCCGATCCCGAGCTGCCCGAGGTAGAAGTTCACCAACCCCACGTTCGGGTCGAGCAAGAAGCGCCACAGGATGCCGATAACGGCCACACCGAGCACGTAGGGCGCGAAGAACACGCCGCGGAAGAAGGCCCGCCCGCGGAACTGCTGGTTGAGGACGAGGGCGACAAGTAGGGGGATCACAATCAGCAGCGGCACGGAGTACAGCGTGTACTTCCCGGTGTTCTCCATGCTGTTCCAGAAGGGACCGCTCGTCGTGGAGCCCGGCGTGAACAGGTCGACGTAGTTCTGGAGCCCGACGAAGGGTTTGCCGGGCAAGAGATAGTCCCAAGTGTGGAGGCTGATCCACAACCCGTACACGACCGGGATCGCCACGAAGACCAAAAAAAGCACCAGGTACGGTGCCATGAACAGGTAAGGCGTTACGGGGCTCGCCCCTATAAAGTCCTTGTTGTCTCCGCGACGCGAAGCCTTTTTCGCCGCGGCCGGGGGCTGCGCCCCGGGCTGCCCGATCTGCTGCGTCGTCATGCGCTACGCCTGGTACTTCTGGCGGTTCTCCTCGAGGAGCTGGTCCGCCTTCTGGGCCGCGTCGTCCAGGGCCGCCTTGGGCTCTTTCCTGAGCAGGACGGCCTCGTTGATCGCTTGGTCGAAGCTCCCGACCTGCACGTCGGCGATGCCGGGCTCAGGCGGGACGAAGTGCACGTAGTCGACCTGCTGGGCGAGGGTGGACTGCTCCTCGAGGCTCAGAAACTCCTGGCTCTCGCGTACGCTGTTGCGCGCGGGTATCTGTCCCGCCTTCGCCCACTCGATGCTTTGCTGGCTGATCCAGTTTATAAACACCTTGGAGGCCTGCACCTTGTTGTCGTCGAGAGGCTGCTGGTTCATGATCACGAAATTGTGCGAGCCGCTCCACACGCCCTTCTCGTCCCCAATCTGGGGAACCGGGGCGACGCCCCAGTCGAGGTCGTCTATCTCCTTGAAGGCGTTTATCTGCCAGATGCCGTTCCAGTGGAGGGCGTTCTTGCCGTTCTGGAAGGCGACGTACTCGGCGTCCTGGGCGACGTCCTTAGGGCTGTAGCCGTCCTTGACGAGGTTCACCATCCATGTGAGCGCCTCGACGCCAGCGTCGGAGTTGAAGGTCGCCTTCGTGACATCGGAGTTGTACAGGTCGCCGCCGAACTGCCAGAGTAGCGACTCCCACTGCAGCACGCCGGTAAACAAGAAAGGCGAGACCCACGAACCTTGGATGCCCGCGCCCTTCATCTCCTCGAGCGCGGACTCGTATTCTTCTCTCGTCTGCGGCGGCTTGTTCGGGTCGAGGCCGGCCTCCTCCATGAGCGCCTTGTTGTAGTAGAGGCCCAGCGGGTGGGAATCCAGGGGTATGCCGTAACGGCTTCCTTTGTAGATGCCGGCGTCCCAGATCAGGGGGGCGAAGTCAGTCTTCTTCAAGCCAAGCGCATTCGCCACGTCGTCCAGCGGGATGATGACGCCGCGCGCCGCGTTGGTGCCAAGCTGGTCGCTGTGCATGATCCCCACGTCGGGCCCCTTGCCGCTCCTCACAGCCGAAGGGACCGTCGTGTAATAATCCACCCACTCCACGGTGTTCATCTTGACGTTGATGTTCTTGTGCTCGGAGCTGAACTGCTCGACGAGCTGGCGCATGTACGGCCCGTCGCCGCCCGTGAACCCGTTCCAGAACGCTAGGTCCACCTTCGGACCATCGTAGGTCTTGCCTCCGCCGCCGCCCGAGCCCTGCACAGCAGGGTTGTTCTGCGGTCCCCCGCCACACCCTGCGAGGACCAACCCCGCCCCCGCACCCGCGCTGAGGAGCAAGAAATCCTGCCGGGTTAGCCTACGACCCGCCGCCCGAAAACCCTTCATGCATCCCTCCTCGTAAGCCTCCGGGCTCCTCCATGTCGCCCGATGATCCCTGCCTACCAAGGTAACAGTAGCTCTATCATGGGTCAACTTGAACAAACGCGCAAGCTGTTGTTTTGTTTTCGGACCGCTGACGTAGTCGGTAGAGTCTATTCGGGTCGCGGGGCCGGGGTTGTCGGCGAGGACTCGCCGTGCGCGGGACACGCGAGAGCGGACCGTAGAGTGTCTCACCGCC
Organism: Rubrobacter sp.; assembly: GCA_035641035.1. Classification (GTDB taxonomy): domain Bacteria; phylum Actinomycetota; class Rubrobacteria; order Rubrobacterales; family Rubrobacteraceae; genus Rubrobacter_D. The sequence goes on from DASQVA010000292.1 coordinate 3,132, forward strand.
GCCGGATGCGGTTGTTGGCGGCTAGCTCTGCCCTTACGGGGAGACGCTCACCCCATCGAAAGCCGCCGAGACCCCGAGCGTGATCAGTCCGATGCTCGCGGTACTCGGCGCTTGGCTAACTTGCGCCACGCGCCCCCCGTCAACCCGCACCTCCAACTCGCCGCTCCTCACGCATAAGAGCAACCGATGATAGGTGGCGCTACTGAATCCGGAACCCAGCGCCAGCGGACCTGAATGCCGGCCGGACTCTCGCTCATCTCGCTCCAGCTCGCACAGTAAACCTGGCTCGTCCGCGGCTAGTGTCACGAGCGTTCTGCCTTCCGCACCGTGGTCGAGATACACGCCGTACCGGCCACGTTCGTGTCCGGCCTCCAGTAGCCGCACGTTCGCCTCAATCAAGCAGTCACCGTCGAGCGTGATATCGATGATCTGCGCCGTAGACGGCCAGGCAGCGGGATCCCGCTGAACGAGCTCCCCAGCACTCTGCCCCCAGTCCCCACCCTCCGTCCGCCAAGCCCCTGGGTCCGGCGGCGCGCCGTCAGGCCCATCGAAGTTGTCGCGGAACAAGGGGGCCGGCGGCGCGGGCTGCGGGTCGAACGTCGGGCCCGAAGACGTCGGCCCCCCCTCGCCCCAGGTCAGCGTATCAATTCGCATCTGGCGACTCGTGTGCCCGGGGTCCCACGCGTGGTACACGAGGTACTCATGTGCATTGTCGGGGGCGTGCACAATCGAGGCGTGCCCCGGTCCGATTACCCTCCCTGGCGAGGTGCGTAGTATGCTCGGGCCTTCGACGTGTGCGTCGGGGGCGAACGGGCCAGCAGGGTGGTCCGCCACCACGTAAGACACACCGTAATTCGGCTCCCTCCACGCGCCCCCGCTGTAGAGGCAGTAGTAGCGGCCGTCGTGCTTGCGAACGGAGGCACCCTCCACGGTGTACCAGTCCCACACGCGGCCGTACCACTCTCGCTGTCGCTCGTAGAGCTGCCAGTCTGCGTGCGGCCGCACGACCGTGCGGCGCCCGCCCGCGAGCCGGGTCATTCCCACCAGCCGGTCCACCACGATTCCCGTGCCGACGCGCCCTTCCCCGTCGGGTTCGAGAAAGTCGCGGCAGTAGTAGAGGTACCAAAGGCCATCGTCGTCGCGGAACGGGTGGGCGTCTATGGTGAACGGATCGTCGGGCGTGAGGACCTTACCGCTGTCCTCGAACGGGCCGGCCGGGTGGGAGGCCGTGGACACACGCAGCTGGTGGCCTTGTCCCTCTTCTCCGCCCGCCGAGTAGTACATGTAGAACGTGCCGTTATCGTAGGCGACCTCCGGCGCCCAGATCGCCTCGAATGCGTTGCCGCGCAAGGCGAGGGCCGTACCCAGCGGGCACCAGTTCACGAGATCCCGCGAGTGGAGTACAGGGACGGTGAGGTGACCTAGCGGCACGGTTCCGTAGGCATAGTACTCGCCGTTGTGCTTGAGCACGAACGGGTCGCCCAGGTACCCGTCATGGACGGGGTTCGTGTAGATTCGCCCGCTCATGCTGTTGGCCTCCTCCGGATACCTCTAGCTCTACACCAGACGTAATGCTCCCGCTGCGCGCGGGCTCATGACGCGTACGGTTCGGTCCCCCGGCCTTCCCCGTCCTTGGACCCTTGCATCCTCGCGGTCGTGATCTCCCGGATGCGGGAGAGGTCGGCCTTCGGACGCCGGTCGTAGGTGAGGAGGCCGTTGATCTCCTGCTCGACGTCAGTGAGCTGCGTGTAGCAGAAGCCTTGCACTATCTCGCTCTGCAGCAGCGCGGAGACGAGGGCCCCGTAGCGCTCCAGAAACTCTTCCACGCTCGAGACGGTGCGGTAACCCCAAGACCCTGGGTCCGCCGTCGCGAAGGCGATGCCGCCGAACTCGGTGATGAGTATGGGCTCGCCCCGGTACCCGTATCCCGGCGCGTACACGGGCCGCCTCTCGGGCTCCGCGAGGCTCGATTCGGGCGTTTGGTAGCGCTGGCCCAGGACGGCGGCGTTCCTGTAGTCGTGGATGGCACAGATATCGGTCAGCGCGTGCTCCCACCCGTCGTTGGACACCACCGGCCGCGAGCCGTCGAGCGAGCGCGTCAGGTGGTACATGGCGAGCAGGTGCTCGACCTGCCTCGGGTCCATGGCGATCTCGCGCACCCCCCAGCTCTCGTTCATCGGCACCCAGGCGACGATGCAAGGGTGATTGTAGTCGCGCCGGATGGCCTCCTGCCACTCGGCGGTGATCCGGCGCACGTAGTCGGGCGAGTACTGGTAGGCGTTCGCCGTCTCGCCCCAAACCAAGAATCCCAGACGGTCGGCCCAGTACAGCCACCGGGGGTCCTCGACCTTCTGGTGCTTGCGGGCCCCGTTAAAGCCCATCTCCTGCGCTAGTTCTATGTCCCGGCGCAGGTCGTCGTCAGTGGGGGCGGTTAGGATGCCGTCCGGGAAGTAGCCCTGGTCGAGGACGAGGCGTTGGTAGAGGGGACGGTCGTTCAAGTAGACCTTCCCGGCGCAGATTTCTATCTTTCGCATCCCGAAGTAGCTGTCCACGGCGTCCAGCACCCGGCCTTCGGCGTCCAGCAATTCGACCCTTAGGTCGAGAAGGTTCGGCTCCTCAGGGCTCCAGAGCGGCGGCCTCCCCCACCTGCCCGGGTACGGCGATGTGGGCTGCTCGCCGCGGGTAACCAGTGGCAACCGGCGCTCGACCAGCGCCGACTGCAACCCGAACCGGTCGTCGAGCACGCGTTCGTCCGCGTAGCGGACGGTGATGCGCAAGGTCAGGCCCGGCTCGAACCCCTCGACGCCGACCTCGGCGTCGAGCGCGGCCGCGTCCACGTCCGGGGTCAGCCGCAAGGAGTCTATGCGCCGCCGCCCCACAGGCTCCAACCAGACGGTCTGCCAGATCCCGGTGGTCCGGGTGTAGAAG
>DASQVA010000293.1:0-2018 GCA_035641035.1 Rubrobacter sp.
CTTGAGGCCGAGGCCCTCCATGCGGGCCTCGTAGGAGGCCAGCCGCTCGCTCAAGAGGTGCACGAGCTGCAAGCCCACGGCCGGTTTGTCCAGCACGAGGCGCTCGACGTCGGTGCGGCACATCGCGCTTATCTCGGACTCTTCCATGGCCTGGGCGTAGGAGGCGCGCAGCCGCTGGCCGGTGAGCGCCATCTCCCCGAAGACGGTCCCGCTCTCGAAGACGGCGAGCGTGAGCTCCCTGCCCTCGGGCAGGGACCGGTAGATGCGCACCCGCCCGCTCTGGAGCACGAAGAGCGTCTCCGAAAGGTCCATCGGGGTATAGAAGACCTCGCCGGCCTTGACCTTGGTGTTGAGGTTCTGCCAGTTGATCTGCTCGATCTCTTCCCACGAGAGCGGCTCGAAGACGTCCACCAGACTGAGCAGCCTGACGTGGTCCCCTCCCACCGCGTTCTCCTGCCCCAACCCCGTCAGCGCCCGACCCCAGACGCGGCCCGCCAGACGCCCGACCGGTACACGCCGCCCTCGCCCATTCTCGTAAACATGACATCAATCTAGCAGATAAAGCAAGCCACCCCACCCTCGCCGAACCCTGAGACCGGATGCCACCCGGTCCCCGGCCGGAAACCGGAAGCCCGACAAGCCATCCGCGGGGCCGGACAGACGAGGCGCGGAACGAGCCGGGCCACCGTCCGGGCGACATCGGCAATGAGGACTCGGCCGCTGCGGCGGCCGGGATAGCGTGCTGCGAAGGGAGCGGCTCTCCTGCCCGGCGTTGCCCCGGGGAAGGGCCCTTTGTTGGCGGCGGAAGCGTCCCGCCTTCGCGGGGCTACGTCAGCCCTTGTACGGGTCGTGTCGGGAGTACTCTTCGACGGCGTGGTCGAGGTACTCCTTCTCTTCCTCGACGAACCTTCCGATGGCGCGCCTGAAGGCCGGGTGCCTGAGGTCGTGGGCGCTGTAGGTGATCGTGGGCAGGAAGCCGCGCGCGAGCTTGTGCTCGCCCTGGGCGCCGGCCTCGAAGAGCTTGATCCCGCGTCCTATGGCGAACTCGATGGTCTGGTAGTAGCAGAGCTCGAAGTGGAGGTTGCGCCGATCCTGGACCGCCCCCCAGTGACGCCCGAAGAGCGCCGAGTCCTTGTAGAAGTTGATGGTCCCGGCCACCGGCCGCCCCCGCCCGTCCCTGGCGAGCACGAAGAGCAGGCGGTCCTTCATCGTCCGGAAGACCTCCCCGAAGAACTGGCGGTTGAGGTAGGGCGAGCCCCATTTTCTGTCCGCGGTCGACATGTAGAAGCGGTACATCATGTCCGCGTGCTCGGGCTCCAGGGTGTCCCCGGTCAGCCGCTCTATGGTCAGGTCCTCGTCGAGCTGGCGGCGCTCGCGTGAGATCTGGCGCCGCCGCTTGCTCGTGAGCGCCCCGAGGTAGTCGTCGAACGACCGGTGGCCCCTGTTTCGCCAGTGAAACTGCAACGAGTGGCGGACCGCGAACCCGCGCTCCTCGAACTCCTTGAGGTCCCCCTCCGGCACGAAGAGCGCGTGCGTGGAGCTCGCCCGGTTCTCCTCGCCGACCTCCCTGGCCGCGTCTAGTAGCGTCCTCGTAACGGCCTCCCGGTCGGCGCCTGGCGTTACGAGCACCTTGGGGCCGGTCGCGGGCGTGAACGGGACGGCGGCCACGAGCTTCGGGTAGTAGGAGACCCCGTTCTGGTGGTAGGCGTGCGCCCACTCCCAGTCGAAAACGTACTCCCCGTAGGAATCAGTCTTGAGGTAGAGGGGCATGGCGCCCACGAGCCGTCCGCCGGCCTCGCAGACGAGGTGGACCGGATTCCATCCACTGCCCCTTCCCACGCTCCCGGACTTCTCCAGGGCGTCGAGGAACTCGTAGTCGAAGAACGGGAAGTCCGGCGACTCCAGCGGGCGCCAGGCCGTAGCGCCCACCCTCTCCACGGCGTCGACGAGCCCGACGCGCATCGTGCCGGCGGAGGAGATGGTCCTAGAACCCGATCTTCTTGTCCGGGTCGGCCTTC
>DASQVA010000294.1:0-2112 GCA_035641035.1 Rubrobacter sp.
TTAGGCAAGGGCGCCGCGCTCAAGATCATGGACGGCTACTCCATAAGCCACCCGAAGCTCGTCGAGCACTTCCGCTCCATCGCGGAGCGGGAGGGTATCGCCCACCAGATGGAGATACTCCCCTTCGGCGGCACCGACGCCGGCGGCGTCCAGCGCCTGCACGGTGGCATCCCGGCCATCACCCTCTCCATCCCCTGCCGCTACGTCCACACCCCGAACGAGATGGTCAACGAGGACGACGTCCAGGCCGCCATAACGCTCCTCGCCCGCTACCTCGAAGAGGCCCACACGGGCGACTACACGCTGTAGGATTTCCTTTCCCGATCGGCGACACGCGAGGAGAGAGATGAGCGACGAACCCAACCTGTCTCCGGCCGCCTTCGGGCGGTCTTTCCGGGCCTTTCTGGAGGCGGCGGTAAGAGGGCAAGAGGTCGATGAACCGCCCTTCGTGGACCGCCTCGCGGGGCACCTCGGTCTGGACCCTCGCGGGTTGCCGATCCTGTCGGAGCACTTCTCCGCCATAGAGCATCCGAACGTGCAGGCTGCGCTCGACGCCTGGGTCAGCGTGGACGGACGCTCGGCGGACCTTCTCGGCATGTCGGCAGAGCAGAAGCGATATCAGGGGCTCGGGTTCTCCGACCTGATCACACCCCCAGGCGGCGGCCTCATGGGCGACCGCGCCCCGCAGCCAGGTCCCGTGGACTACGTGAACGTGCCCGTCGCCCACGGCCGGGTCCGGGCCTGCGTGCAGCACGGTTTGTACCTGCTCCGCGACGGCACCACGCCGCTCGCCGCCCTCGTGAGGAGCACGGGAGAGCACCACGGCCCCGTGCCCCAGATCCATATCGAGGTGATGTCCGCCGAGCCGGATACGGCGTCGGCGTTCCTGGCCGAGATCCGCGACGCCATGCTCATGCACAACGTTTACCGGGGCCAGTTGCTCACTTTGGGAAACCCACACGGGCCCTTCGGCGAGGGCGGAGCGATGGTCGAGTTTCTGGCGATCCCGGAGATAGAGCGGGACGCGGTAGTCCTTCCCGACGGGGTGCTCGAACGCGTCGAGCGCCACACGGCCGGCTTCGCCGCCCACGCAGATAAGCTCCTGGCCGCGGGCCGGCATCTCAAACGCGGCCTGCTGCTGCATGGTCCGCCCGGCACCGGCAAGACGCTGACGGCCATGTATCTCGTCGGACGGATGCCGGGCCGGACGACGCTCGTGCTCTCGGGTGGCAGCTACGGTTTGGTCTCACCCACCTGCGAGCTCGCCCGGAACCTGCAGCCGTCCATGGTCGTGCTCGAAGACGTGGACCTCGTCGCCGAAGAGCGCGGCATGGGACCGATGGGTGAGAACCCGCTCCTCTACGAGCTGCTCAACGAGATGGACGGCCTCGCCGAAGACGCGGACGTGATCTTCGCCCTCACCACCAACCGTCCCGACCTGCTCGAACCCGCCCTCGCCGCGCGTCCGGGGCGCATAGACCAGGCTACCGAGATACCGCTCCCGGACGCCGGGTGCCGGCGCCGCCTGATCGGACTCTACGCCAAGGGCCTCGACCTCCGACTGGAGAACGCTGAGACGGTCATCGACCGCACCGAAGGCGTGAGCGCCTCCTTCATTAAGGAACTGCTCCGCCGCGCCACGCTCTTTTCCGCGGAAGAAGGGCCCGACCTCGTCGTGACAGACGCCCACGTCTCCGCGGCCCTCGACGAGATGCTCCTCGCTGGCGGCACGCTCACCACGCGCCTCCTCGGCGGCGAGCCACCGCCATCCGAAGCTTCACCGGAGTGGTACGAAGACGGGCCGATAGGCGGGCACCCCAGGTAGTCTCGCCACCGGCCCGAAGGCCCCACCACGCCCACCGACCGATACGGTAGCATAGGTGCTTCGGCACGCGAGAGAGGGGAAACGCATGACTCAGAGAAACCACGACCGGCCGCCGGAGATGGCGCTCAAGCCGGGCTACGACTACCACGCGGTCTTGGTAACCGGGAAGGGGACCGTGAGGGTGCGGCTCTTCGCCGAGGAGGCGCCGGAGACGGTCAACAACTTCGTCTCCCTGGCCAGGGACGGTTACTACGACGGGACCACCTTCCACAGGGTAATAAAGGACT
>DASQVA010000295.1:0-2088 GCA_035641035.1 Rubrobacter sp.
CCGACGGACCCGTGAAAGGTATACGGAAGCTGCTCGGAGCGGCTCGACGGAGAACCAGAGTAAGGAGTTTGTTTTGGCTGATCTAATGCAACGAAACGCTGGCCCAAGGCGGCTGCAAGAACTGCTGTCGGGGCCAGAGCCCGTGCTTGCTCCCGGCGCCTACGATGCCCTCTCGGCCCGGCTTGTGGAGCAGGCGGGCTTTGAGGCAGTCTATATGACGGGCTTCGGCACGGCCGCTTCGCTTCTGGGCCGCCCAGACATCGGGCTTCTGACTTTCAGCGAGATGGCGGACAACGCCCGGCGCATAGGACAGGCGGTCGAGATACCGATTATTGCCGACGCCGACGACGGCTATGGCAACGCGATAAACGTGATCCGCACCGTCAGGGAGTACGAGGCAGCCGGGGTCTCGGCGATTCACCTAGAGGATCAAATATCACCCAAGAAGTGCGGCCACATGGAGGGCAAGGAGGTCATCGAGGCGAGCGAGATGGTCGAGAAGCTGCGCGCCGCCGCCGAGGCCCGGAGCTCGGAGGACTTCCTCATCATCGGCCGCACGGACGCTCGCGCCGTCGAGGGCATGGATGGAGCCCTGGAGCGAGCCCGGCTCTACCGGGAGGCAGGGGCCGACGTGCTGTTCGTGGAGGCGCCCCAGAGCGAGGTGGAGATCTCCGCGGTTGCGGAGGCGTTCCCGGATGTGCCGCTGCTCTTCAACTGGGTCGAGAGCGGCAAGACGCCGCCCGTTCCGCTAGAACGTCTAAAAGAGCTTGGGTTCCGCCTCATCATCTTCCCCGTTAGCACCTTGCTCGCCGCTACCCGCTCTGTTCAGGAGGTCCTGGCCGCAATCCGTGCCGACGGAAGCCCGATCGAGGTCTTGGACAAACTGCCCCCGTTTGACGAGTTTGTAGACACCATCGGGCTCCCGGAGATCCAGAAACTCGAAGAGCGTTTCGCGGACGAAGAGGTTCGGGCCTCTTCCTAGCCCTTCTTCTGGCCAGTGCGACGAGGCTACACTTCCTTGTCAAATAGCCCTCGAAGTAGTCGGCGTCGTACTCCCCAGAGAGCAAGGCCTTGTCGCCGAGGAGCCGGAGCTGTAGAGGCGCGGTGTTCTTTATGTCTTCGAGGCGGTCCTCCTCAAGCGCTCGGAGGCCACGAGCGATGGCTTCGTGGCGGCTGACTCCCCGTACGAAGAGCTTGCTGATCATTGAATCGTAGAACGGTGGGACCTTGTCCTGTCTCACCGATGGCCCCTCGCGCACGCGACCTTCAGCTGCTCCTTCACCGGGTCGACGCTCAGAGCGTTCATTTCTATGAAGTAGAAGTACTCGTCCTCGTTCATCAGAAACGCGACCGTGTCCTCTCTGGAGTGTTTTCTGCGGAATCCGCCAGCCACACGGCGGCCTGCGTGATCCTCTCGCGGGTTCCGGGGCTGGCAGCCTCGGAGCAGGCGCCTCCTCGATGATGCGGCGAAAGAGGCATTCTCCGCGAGGAATCCATAGCCGCGGCACACCGCATCTGTGCCGTTCGCTTCGGCGGCTTCGGCGATATCCTCGATGTTCAGGTAGGTTCAACGAGATCAAAGCGGAGGATAATGAAGGTCTCGAAGTTACTCGTGGAGGACGAAGAGGCTGTGGACGCGGGCCAGGACCTCGTAGGGCTGGAATAGAGCGATTTTACGATAAACTGCTTATCCGGAGCTCGCAACCGCAACGCCGGATAAGGATAAAGGAGTAGATATGTCCCTTGTAAGCCAACCGCGCATCACGCTCGTGGACGTTCTGTTACCGCGTTCGCGTTCGTGGTTCTTCGACGCCGTGCTGGTCGTGGCCTTTAGCGCCTTCGTGGCCCTCTCAGCGCGGGTTGCGATACCGTGGTGGCCCGTGCCCATGACGCTGCAGCCCCTCGCGGTGCTCTTCACCGGCGCGGTGCTCGGGAGCCGGCGCGGCTCCCTGACGCTGCTCTTGTACCTGGCGGAGGGTGCGGTCGGTCTGCCCGTCTTCGCAGGCGGCGCCGGTGTGGCGTACATGCTTGGACCGACCGGTGGCTACCTCGTTTCGTATCCGATCGTGGCGGGCCTGGTGGGTTGGC
>DASQVA010000296.1:0-4381 GCA_035641035.1 Rubrobacter sp.
GACCCGAACGCCCTGGCCCCAGCCATGAAGAAGGCCGACAACGCCGGAATCGCCACGGGCGCCTGGGACGCCGATGTAGCCTCTGATGCCAGGGACGTTTTCGTCAACCAGGCAACGTTTCAGGCTATCGGCTACAAGCTGGTCGGCAACCCGTACTTCAACGCCTCGGAGAAGGGGGCTGAGGAGGCGGCCAAGGAGCTGGACGTAGAGCTCGTCTACGACGGGCCGACGGAGGCCAAGGCCGCCCTCCAGTCGCAGATGATCGAGCAGTTCATCCAACAGCAGTGCGGCGCCATCACGGTGGCCGCCAACGACCCCGACGCCCTGGCCCCAGCGATGAAGAAGGCCGGTGAGGCCGGAATCGCGACCGGCGCCTGGGACGCTGACGTGGCCCCGGACGCCCGCGACATCTTCGTCAACCAGGCTACCTTCCAGGCCATAGGATACGAGCTGGTCGACGTCATGGCGAAGCAGACGGACGGTAAGGGCAAGTTCCTGGTCGTCACCGGCTCGCTCACGGCCCCCAACCAGGTCGCCTGGCTCAAGGAGATGCGCGAGCGCATGAAGGAGAAGTACCCCGACATGTCCATAGCCTCCGTCGAACCCGGCGAGGAGGACCTGCAGCTCGGCATCGACATAACCAAGAATTACCTCCGGGCCAACCCCGACACCGCGGGCGTCTTCGGCATCACCTCAGTGGCACTGCCAGGCGCGGCCGAGGCCGTGGAGCAGGCCGGCCTCGAAGGCGAGGTCGCCGTCACCGGTCTCTCCACCCCGAACGAGATGAAACCGTACATCGAATCAGGAGCCGTGGAAGAATTCGTCCTCTGGAACCCGGTGGACCTGGGTTACCTGGCCGTCCACGTCGCGAACGCCCAGATAGAAGGTAACATGCCCAAGTCGGGCACCTTCGAGGCCGGCCGCCTCGGCAAGGTCAAGCTGCTCGCCGAGGACGAGGTCCTCCTCGGACCACCGCTGGTCTTCTCGGAGAAAAACATCGGCGAGTACGACTTCTAAAAACCCCCGGCGCCGGCGCTCCTCAGGCAGCGAGCGCCGGCGTCCTCAGAGGAGGAGGAGACCCTGTCCGTAGGGCCCGGGCGCTACGAGTCCGCCTGCAGGGTGCCGCGGCGATGAGCGAGGGTGCCGGGTACCTGGCGGTCGACCTCGGGGCCGAGAGCGGCCGCGCCGTGCTCGGCCGGTTCGACGGCGAGCGCGTGTCTCTGGAGGGGGTCCACCGCTTCCCGAACGTGTCCGTGCGGCTACCGGATGGCCTGCACTGGGACGTCCTGCGGATCGTGGGCGAGGTGAAGGAGGGGTTGGTGAAGGCCGTGCGAAAGGAGGGGCTCGAGGGCGTCGGGGTGGACTCCTGGGGGGTGGACTTCGGCCTCTTGGACCGGGACGGGGCGCTCGTCTCCAACCCCTACCACCACCGCGATCCGCGCACGGAGGGCATGATGGAGAAGGCCTTAGGGCGGGTGCCCGAAGAGGAGATCTACGGCGCCACCGGCATCCAATTCCTCCCCATAAACACCCTCTACCAACTCCTCGCCCTGCGGGGCTCGCCCCTCTTGGAGGCCGCCGAGACGCTACTCCTGATTCCGGACCTGATGAACTACTGGCTCACGGGCGAGAGAGCCTGCGAGTACACCAACGCCACCACCACCCAGCTCCTCGACCTCGAGACGGGCGAATGGTCCAGGGATCTCCTGAAGAGGTTAGATCTCCCCGCCGCAGTCCTCGCGCCCATCGTCCCGCCCGCCACCGAACTCGGCCCCTTGCTGCCGGCGGTTGCTGAAGAACTCGGTGCGGACGCGGGACTGCCCGTCTTCGCGGTAGCCTCCCACGACACCGCCTCGGCCGTCGTCGCCGTGCCTGCGGGCGGGAGCGACTTCGCCTACATCTCGAGCGGTACCTGGTCGCTCGTAGGCGTGGAGACACCGAAGCCCGTGGTGACGCGGGAGGCGATGGAGGCCAACTTTACCAACGAGGGGGGCTTCGGCGATACGACGCGCTTCTTGAAAAACGTGATGGGGCTCTGGATCCTTCAGGAGTGCCGCAGGACCTGGGCCCGTGAAGGCCAGGAATACTCATACGCGGAGCTGGCCCGCCTCGCGGAAGACGCACCGGCAGCCGGTCCTCTGGTGGACCCTGACCACCCGGCGTTCCTGCCCCCGGGGGACATGCCTTCGCGCATCCGCCGCTTCTGCCAAGAGACCGGACAGAGCCCACCCGAGGATCCGGCAACCGTGGCGCGATGCGTGTTCGAGAGCCTGGCCCTCAAGTACCAGTACGCCATCGAGCAGGCCGAAGACCTGACCGGAAGGCCAATTGGGACGGTCAACGTCGTCGGCGGCGGCTCGCAGAACGCGCTCCTCTGCCAGCTGACTGCGGACGCGGCGCAGCTTCCCGTGGTGGCCGGGCCGGTCGAGGCAACCGCAATAGGCAATGTGATGGTGCAGGCGCTCGCGTGCGGGCGGGTTGGATCATTGGAAGAGATTCGGACCGTCGTACGGCGCTCGTTCGAGGCCTCGACCTACGAGCCGGTCGGCAGCGCGGACGACTATTCCGGGCTTCGGGAGAGGTTCTCGCGAATAGTAGATGCCGCGCCGGACGTTTCGAGAGGAGACTAGAGCCTTGAGTAGAACTGACGAACGAACCTATAGATTTCTGGCCGAGAACCTGTCGGCCGGCGGGGTGGACGTCGTGGGCGTAGAGGAGCGGCTGCGCGCCCAGGAGTTGGAGACCCCGTCGTGGGGTTACGGTGACACCGGCACGCGCTTCGCGGTCTTCCCACAGAAAGGCGTGCCCAGGGACCCGTTCGAGAAGCTGGCCGACGCCGCCCAGGTTCACGCGCTAACCGGTGTGTGCCCTTCGGTAGCGGTCCACATTCCGTGGGACAAGGTGGACGATTACCCGGAGCTCAGGGAACACGCCGAATCCTTGGGGGTGAGGATCGGGGCCGTCAACCCTAACCTGTTTCAGGAGCTGGAGTACAAACTCGGTAGCGTCTGTCACCCGGACCCTGCCGTACGCTGCAGGGCCACGGATCACCTCCTGGAGTGCGTCGAGGTGGCCAGGGAGGTGGGCTCCGACGTCCTCTCCCTGTGGTTCGCCGACGGCACGAACTACGCGGGACAGGACTCGTTCGTCGAGCGTAGGCACAGGATGGTCGAGTGTCTAGGCGAGGTGTACGCCGCTATGCCAGAAGGCTTGCGGATGCTCCTCGAGTACAAGCCCTACGAGCCCGCCTTCTACCACACCGACCTCGCCGACTGGGGCGCGGCTCTTACGGCCTGTCAGAGGCTAGGGGAGCGGGCGCAAGTCTTGGTGGACCTCGGGCACCACGCTAAGGAGGTCAACATAGAGTACGTCGTGGCGCTCTTGTTGGACGAGGGGCGCCTCGGGGGTTTCCACTTCAACAACAGGAAGTACGGCGACGACGACCTGATCGTAGGCTCAGTGAACCCGTTCGAGTTGTTCCTGATCTACGTCGAGCTCGTCGAGGCCGAGGAGCGGGCCGGGACACGCATCGACTACATGATCGACCAGACGCACAACATCGAACCCAAGATGGAAGCCATGATCCTGAGCGTCACGAACCTGCAGGAAGCCTACGCGAAAGCACTTCTGGTTGACCACGCGGCGCTCGCGGAGGCGCGGCACGCGGGTAACTTGCTCGGGGCCCACCGCCTCCTGCTCGCCGCCTTCGCTACGGATGTCCGGCCGCTGTGCGCCAAGGTGCGCGAGGACTTAGGCGCCGCCGCAGACCCCATAGCCGCCTTCAAGAAGAGCGGGTACGCCGAAAAGGTGGCGGAAGAGCGCGGCGAGGGCGCAGGGGCCGGATGGAGTTAGGCGTAAGGCTTCAGGTATCGGCCCTCAGTCAGACCGTGTACTGCGAGGGTACGGCTCGTCTTTGGAGGTCGTCAGGAGAGAACTTGTCACAGACGCATCGATCACGACAATACCAGCCCGGAGTACGTGAACCATATGGAAACTGTCACGTGGAGCTCGTACCCACCGTCAGCGAGCGACGAAACAAATCCTGAAGCCTGCAAACTTAGTTGAAACCTGAAAAACCAACTAGAGGGAGAACACGTGGAGACGAGGATACCGGGGGCCACCGAGAATTTGTGGGACGCTAAGGAAGCCGAAGGGCTCTCCGAACTCGAAGCCCTAGCCCACCGCTCCAACCTGCTGGGCGCCGATCGAGCGGTGGCCAATTACGGTGGAGGCAACACCTCAACCAAGGCCAGAGAACGCGACCATGCCGGGCGCGCGGTGGACGTGCTGTGGGTGAAAGGCTCAGGGAGCGACCTCGCGACCATAAAGGCCGAGCAGTTCACGGGCCTGAAGCTCGGCGAAGTGCTGCCGCTTCAGGAGC
>DASQVA010000297.1:0-3556 GCA_035641035.1 Rubrobacter sp.
CGGGCGGAATAAATAATTTGCTTCTTATGTATAAAAATCGAGATCCGTGTTGGCACCTGTACTAGTTGGCTAGCTTTCTCCTCAGTCATCACCGTTGGCCGGGATCTTACAGGGTTCCGGCTGTTCTCTTGCTTTCCTCCGATACTATGTTGAGCGGCATTCTTATGTACAAGCCAGGAGAATTTTGTTGCCCAGCGTACATAAGAAATCGATAATACCTCCAGCAAGTCTCATAGCTCCCTGTAGGTCAAGCCTATTAGGACGGGGCAACGACACGTTCTCGATAGTAGTGCGGTCGAGTTCTCGAAGATGTGCCGTTGGACGGATACGACATTCGCAGCGCCAGTCTATTATTCCCGCCGTTACGTAACGGAGTGGGGGAGCACGCCTTTCTTCCCCTGTCTTACAGACGAAAGGTGGAGGGGGATGCGAAAGATCGTTCTAGTGTTGTCTACGATGGCGGCAGCACTGCTGCTTGTCAGTGGGGTGGCGTTAGCTGACCACCTTGTGAATACAGTGTATTGTCCTGCGGACGAATTTGGGTATTGCGAGGGCACCGAAGAAAGCGACCATATATACGGCACGGATACGAGAGATTACATCTACGCACTCGGCGGGGACGACTAAGTCGACGCGAACGCCGGGGACGATGCAGTATCCGGTGATGCTGATAACGACACTCTCTACGGCGGCGAAGGCGGGGACAGACTAGACGGTGCCGATGGGAACGACAGGGTCTTTGGAGCAGCCGGGCCAGACGAACTCGATGGGTACGAGGGTGACGACTATCTCCATGGCGGGACGGAGAAGGATAACATCGATGGCTTGTCGGGCAAAGATCAGATACGCGCTGGCAGCGGCTCCGACAGCATCTATACCGGCCGCTACAGCGGTGCGTTCAGCAATGGTGATCGCTCTGTGGACACCGTAGACTGTGGCTCTGGTTATGACACGGTTCTCTTCGAAAAAGGCCGCGATAAGATAAACAGCAATTGCGAGAAGTAGAAACCGTATTAGTAGTCAGGAGGACCCGAGTGTAGCAGCTTCGGCCCTCCTTCTTGCCTTATTCACGAACGTCGCCCGCCTCCAGCACGTCGATGCTCTCCGCTTCGAACTCGTCGCCAAGGACGCCGTGTACGTAGCGTCTGGTTGAATCGGAGAGGACCGCGAGCGAGCCATCCTCCCCCGCTACGATGCAGGCGTCCGGCAGCGCCGATACCGGTGGAGCCTGTTCGGTATCCGAGACCAGCAGTCCGTCCGATGCGACGCCGAGCAGACCGCCGTCCGCCGGGACGGCGTGCGTCAGGGGGAACCCCTCCGAGACTGACTAGCTCGAGGTGGCCGACTCGGGCCACGAGGAGACGCGGGGCCCCGGCCGGGCGACGGTGCGGGGCGGTGAGCCAGGGCACGACCTCGCCGGAGCCGCCGTCGAGTCGGAACGCTTCGACCCTCCCGTCGTTGTACGTAACCACCCAGGCGGTGTCTTCCTCGAGCGGCGCCGCTGCGACCCAGATCGGGGTGCCGGAGAGATCCAGGTCCACGGGCTCGGCTTCAGGCAGGCGTCCCCCGCCTCCCACGTCGACCCGGTCGCCAGCCCGTGGGTGTACCCTTATAAGCCCCCTCAGGTGCGCCTAACGGGGCGGTTCTAGTCTTTCCGCCGATCCGACGGCGGTTGTAGAGGAGGCCTTCCCGGGCGATGCTTCGACGGGCGCTTTCTCGCGGTCTTCGGAGCATCCGGCGGCGAAGAGCAGCAGGCAGGCGACCAGGATCGGGCGGATGAGGGCGTCCTGCCCGGTTCCAGTGAACTAGCCCTTCGAGAGTGTCTTCTCGCCGTCGGCGTTGCGGGCGACGACGAAGAGGAGGTCGGAGAGGCGGTTGACGACGCGAACGGCGTAAAGGTGCTCTGCGGCGTAGCCGGCTGCGACGAGGCCTCGCTCCGCCCGGCGCACCACGGACCGGGCGACGTCGAGCAGCGCGCCGAGCCGGCTCTCGCCGGGGACGACGAACTCTTTGGGGAGTTCGGTGCGGCCCCTCCACTCTTCAAGGGCGTCGTCCAGGCGTTTCAGGTCCCCTTCGCCGACGGAGTTCGCCTCCTTCGGCATCGCCACGTCGCCCATGACGCGGTAGAGGAGCCGCTGCGCCTCTACGAGCAACACGCCCACCTCCTCGTCCGCCTCGGCGCGGGCGAGGCCGAGAAAGGAGCTCGCCTCGTCAACGTCGCCGAGCACGACTATGCGCGGGTCGCTCTTCTCCATTCGGCCGGAACCGAGCAGGGTCGTGGTCCCGTCGTCGCCCCGGCCGGTCGAGACTGGCGGGTTGCTCTCGCGTTCGCTCAAAGTATTGCCTCTTCGTTCGGGGTCACCCACACGGTAGCCCGAGAGCACCTGCAGCGCAAGGCGCAACCCCCGATCCGGGTGGCGTGGGTTAGAATCATCAGACTATGATCTTACGAGTAGGTTTCCCCTTGAGCTCGGAAGGCCACCTCGGCCGAGCGGCCGCTGTGGCCTCCCGGCACCCCTCCTACCGGGTCGAGGGTGCGAACGGCTCGGCGGGCGTCTG
The DNA here is from genome assembly GCA_035641035.1 of Rubrobacter sp. Lineage (GTDB taxonomy): Bacteria > Actinomycetota > Rubrobacteria > Rubrobacterales > Rubrobacteraceae > Rubrobacter_D. The sequence continues at coordinate 2,560 of DASQVA010000297.1, forward strand.
GGTGGACCTGGATCTTCCGGCCGACTGGCGGCTTGTGGATGACTTCTCGGGGCTCCTGCGCGGCGAGAGGGGGGCAGAGTACGAGGCGGACGGGACCCCGCTCTCGGGGGAAGAACTCTTTGGGGGCCTAAGGTGCTTCTTGCGCAAGCAGCGCTCGGAGACGCCTGCGAGGGAGTGGTGCACGCCCGGAAGCCTTTCGGACAAGCAACTCTTCCCGTGCAAGCAGATCCGGGTCTACGACAACGACCACCTCACGGCCAATTCCTGGTACGCCTTCGGGGGGATGGGCGAGGACGCCGTCTTCGAGGTAGACAAGGACACCATTACCGAGCGGATCCTCTCCGATCTCGGTCCTTGCGTCCGGTGTCCCATCCTGGACCTCGACGCGACCGCCGAGCTCGTGGCCCGTCTCCCGGAGAGGATAGATCCTGGCAGGGACGCGGCCTGGGGCTACAGGGAGGATGGACCCGTCTTCGACTGGAAGGTCGTGAAGGTGCGCAACGGGCGCGAGGAGGCCTCACCACCGCCGGAGGAGAGGGAGGGCCTCATAGAGCGTCTGGCACGCAGCGTGAGAAGCGGCGGGGCGGGGGTCGCGGCAGCGAGTGGTGCCGCGCCCGGCAGCCGCAACGTGCCCGCTACCCGCTACGAGGACGTCGGCGGGATGCGCGAGACGATAGACCTGATCCGCGAGGCCGTCGAGCTTCCCATAACCCACCCCGAGATTTTCAAGAAGCTCAACATCAGGCCTCACAAGGGCATCCTGTTCTACGGCCCGCCGGGAACAGGCAAGACGCTGTTGGCGAGGGCCGTCGCCCACGAGAGCGGGGCGCACTTCGTGGCCATCTCGGGCCCCGAAATCCTCAACAAGTACTGGGGGCAGAGCGAGGCGAAGCTCCGCTCCATCTTCAACGAGGCCAGGACGAAGGCGCCCGCGATCATCCTCTTCGACGAGATAGACTCCTTCGCCTCATCCCGCGATACGATGAGCGAGAGCTTC
>DASQVA010000298.1:0-2069 GCA_035641035.1 Rubrobacter sp.
CGCCACCTCGGCGCCGGCAGGCCGGCGTCGCGCCGCGTCCACACCCCTTCGGGGCCGCGAAAGTCGGGGATGCCGGAGTCGGTACTGATGCCCGCGCCCGTGAAGGCGACGAGGTGCTCGCACTCGACTATCCATCGGGCGATCTTCTCGACGTGTTGTTCGAGTCGTTGTTCGCGGGAAATACCTGCCACGCTCTAGATGCTAACAGCTTCGCGAACACCTCATCTCCTAATTGGTGTAGCTGCTGGTACGGCGCACCCCCTTACTGCTTAGCGCATTCTGTGCGATGCAGCGCGTCAACGAGCCTGTCAAGGAGCATAGCCCGGAGCACCCAAACGTGAGACTGTAGGACAAGATTAGGAGGACCTTAGGAGGACCGCCAGAGACGTATCGCGCTGACCTCGATCCAGGCAAGCACCATGACGACGAACAGATAGTAGGCCGCGCTCGGCAAGAGGAGCAGCAACACCGCGAGCATACCGGTAGTCAGTGTGTAGCGAGCGTGACCCCGCCAGTGGGGGGCCGTCCTAAATCTCCGCCACAGCGAGAACAGGGCTGTCAGAAAGGTGAGAACGAAGAGCACGAAGGCCCCGTCGTGGATCAGGCCGTGCAAGCTACGAGGCCCAGGTCGGTGAATCGGGTCGGTCTCGAAGCCCATAAGTGCCATCGCCGTCCCGGCCAGGAAGAGGAGGGCCGGACCGAGCGCCGAGCTGCGCCCATCTCCGACCCCGAGATGAAGCCCAAGAGCGAGGAGAGTCAGCAGAAGACCCGAGACGACAAAGTTGGCGTCCTGCAGGCGGCCGTATGGACCGAGGGCGAGTCCGCTGGGCCAAGCGCCTGCAGGATCAGCGAGGGGGCGCCAGCCGATCCGGATCATGAAGTCGTACTGGAGCGCCGTCAGCCCGAGAAGGATGGTAACGAAGAGGACGGGGCCGAGCATACCTGCGAGCGCCGCTGACTTAATGATTATCCAGCGCTTCGCCTTGAAGCTACTGAGAAAATCGTCCGCGCCTGGCATCTCCTTGTCGGTAACACGCGATTTCAAGACGAGACGTTCAATGCCTTAAGCCCGCCCAGCACGGAGCCGGCCCTCTCGTCGTACGCTCTCAGGTCCCTCTCCCGTAGAGGGTAACCCCCTGAGCCGGGGTCACGGTGTGCTTGAGACCACCCTCTACGTGCGCCTTCCTTTGGCCTCGCCCGCGCATATGCAAGAACACCGCCTGCCTCACCCCCGTTCCCGCGGGACACCCACGAGCGCCACGGCGGCGATGCCGAGCGATCGAAACACCCTCCGCCACCTGACCTCAGGAAGCCTCTCACCAATCATTCCGGGCCGCGTCCAGGCGCCAGTCGCGCACCCTCCGCCGGTACCCGGCCTCCCCCGCATAGCCAGCCCGCGCCGTGGAGGCGACGACCTCCCCCACACCCAGCTCCCGCGCCAGGTCTCCGGCTCCGGCGTACAGCGCCCGCGCCAGCCGCTCCTCGCCGGCCCACGGGTCCACGACGAGCAGCCCCAGCAACAGCCGCTTGGACTCCGTCCGGTAGCGCAGCGCCCCCAGCACCTTTCCGTCCCGCTCCGCGACGATGAACCGCTCCTCGAAAGCGACCCACCGCGGCATCCCATTGAGTTCCAGAAGCTCCGCGACTGCCGCCTCGTCGGCCGGCAAGCCCCATCGGACCTCGACCATCGTCCCCGGCCCCTCCTCCGCGGCCGCGAAGGCCGCACGTACCCTGGTCGCCTCCCGTGCAAGCGCCCGCTCCTGCTCCTCTCGCAGTAGTGCCCTGCGGCGCTCGCGCCAGCCCCTGAACTTGAACCACACGTCGGTCCACGCATTCACCCACGACGCCCGCGCGAGTCGCCGCTCCTCCGCTTCGCGCAAAAACCCCTCTCGCCGCTCTCTCGCCAGCTCCAGATCGAATGGATCGCCCACCGCTTACCTCCACGCTCGCCGATCGTGCTATAATTGCCCCATCGAGCTAGGACAATTATAACCGGCTTAATGTCATAGGACAATAGGATAATCGTGGATCTACAGATTGATTCCAAAAGCCATGTACCGGTACACGTG
>DASQVA010000299.1:0-4642 GCA_035641035.1 Rubrobacter sp.
TCCCGCAGATAGCCAGGGTCGTGCGCTCTTCGGTCATCTCCGTCAGGGAGCGCGACTACATCGAGGCCGAGCGCGCCCTGGGCGCGGGCAACACCCAGATCATTCTCTCCGGCGTCCTCCCCAACAGCCTGGCCCCCCTCATCGTGCAAGCCACCCTCACCTTGGCTACCGCCATTCTCGACGTCGCCGCCCTCTCCTTTCTGGGCCTCGGCGCCCGCGCGCCCTCGCCCGAGTGGGGCGCGATGCTCACCGATGCCTTCCGCGCGGGCTACGGCGTCTTCCAGCAGGGACAGCACGCCATCATCTTCCCCGGCATCGCCATAGCCCTCTCCGTCCTCGCCGTCAACTTTATCGGGGACGGCCTCCGCGACGCCCTTGACCCCCGCCGCAGACGTTAGCACTGACGGTAAGTCGCGGCGCCAATAGCAGCCGCTTTCGTGAACGATTGTTAACGCTTCGTGTTGTTTAGTTGTGCGCGCGGGCTGTATGATACTTCTTCGTGAGAACCAGATCTTATGGGTCCTGGACCCGCCAGAACAAGAGAACGCGCTACCACGGGTCGAAGTGGCGACCGAACCGAGGGTTGCTCGTGCTGCTCGGTCTGGCGCTCGTCCTGATCTCGGTCGGTATCGTCTTCGCCGACGTCAAGGAGGCTGGGGAGTCCGCCCAGACGCCCAAGAGCGAGACCATGAAACTTACAATCCCGAACATGAAGCGGGTGAAGGGAGTGCCCGTCTACAACGGCCCAGCGACCGACGAGTCGGCGCTCCACGACGGGGCGCTACACGTCGAGGGCACCGGGTTTCCCTGGCAGACACAGGCCAACGTATACATCGCCGGCCACCGCCTCGGCTATCCGCGCACCAGAAGCTTTCTCGTGTTCTGGGACCTGAACGAGCTGAGGCGGGGGCACAAGGTGAGGCTGACGGATTCGGAGGGCCAGAGGTACATCTACAGGGTCTTCGACCGCGAAATCGTAGGACCGAACGACGGCTCCGTCAAAGACCCGTTACCGGGCAAGAACATAGTAACCTTGCAGACCTGCACGCTCCCTGACTACGCCGACCGTCTGGTAGTTCGGGCCGAGCTGGTGAGAACCGTGCAGGCGCCGGTGCCCCAGCAAGCTAGCGCCGCCGAGTAGCGACCGGCGTAGGGGAGTTTCGCGAAGCTCCCTTACACCTTACGGGCACGAAGCGAGTACATAAGCGGGAGCCTGGGCGTGCCCTCGGGAGGTCGGTAGGTGTCGAACCCTGACTTCTCCAGAAACGGCCACCGGGGGAACATGGTGTAATCGTACTCGTGCAACAGCTCGACGGTCAGACCGGCGGAGACCACCGCGCTCACCACCTCACCTAAAGGGTGATTCCACTCGTAGGTCAAATTGTGCTGCGTCTCTGCGTCGAAGTCGGCGTAGGTGCCGGGTTCGTCCCACACCTGGGGGTCGTCTCCCTGGAAGTAGTCGTACTCGACTGTCAGGTCGTCGTCACCGAAGACGTCGGTGAAAGGGTGAAACTCGGCGAGGTAGAGGAACCCTCCAGGACGTACCAGGGAGGCAACCACCCCGGCCCACCGCCCTACGTTCGGCAGCCAGTTCAGGGCCCCCCGGCCGGTGTAAACCACGTCGAAGGTCCGACCTTCGAGGGCTTCGACGGCCTCATAGACGTCGGACTGCACGAAGGTGGCGTCGAGCCCGAGGTCGGCGGCCAGAGAGCGGGCCGTCTCGACGGCTGGGGCGGAGAAGTCGAGGCCCGCCACATTGGCACCGCGACGGGCCCAGCTCAGGGTGTCGATCCCGAAGTGGCACTGGAGGTGCAGGAGGTCCTTGCCTGAGACGTCGCCGACCTCGGCTATCTCGAAAGACTGCAGGCGCTCCGCCCCGACCTTGAAAGAGGCGACATCGTAAAACTCCCCGGAGGCGTGGATCGGCACCCGCTCGTCCCAGTTGGCCCGGTTCGCCTTCCACCACTCTTCCCGCCACTCACTCATCGTTCCCCTCCCGTCTGTTGCAAGTTCTCTATCGGTACGGGCTCGACCGGGTCGGCGAGGTCGAAGCCGAAGACGCGCGAGTAGAAGTAGAGCTCGCCGTCTAGCGCGCACCTGATGTTCTCGGCGCGCCTGAAACCGTGCTGCTCGCCCTCAAAGCGGACGTAGGCGACGGGGAGGCCCTTGTCTTTGAGGACCTCGAACATCGTCTCGGCCTGGTTGGGGGGCACGACTTCGTCTTCGAGGCCCTGGAAGAAGATGACGGGGCAAGAGAGCCGGTCCGTAGAGTGGATGGGCGAGCGTTGGCGGTAGAGGTCGGCGCGTTCTGGATACGGGCCGATCAGGCGCTCCAGGTAGCGCGACTCGAACTTGTGGGTCTCCCGGGCGAGGGCCTCCACGTCGCTAACCCCATAGTGGCTCGCGCCGGCCGCGAACGCGTCCCGGAACGCGAGCGCGCACAGCGCCGTGTAGCCGCCCGCACTGCCGCCGGCGATCATGAGCCGCGCGTCGTCCGCCAGGCCCCGTTCGGCCACGTGGCGCGCCCCGTTGGCGCAGTCGTCCACGTCGACCACTCCCCACTGGCCGTCGAGCCGGCGCCGGTACTCGCGTCCGTAGCCCGTGCTCCCACCGTAGTTGACGTCGAGCACCGCGATGCCGCGGCTCGTCATGTATTGGATGCTCAAGTCCAGCGTCGCCGTCGTCATCGAGGTCGGGCCACCATGGCTGTGAACGAGCAGCGGCGGATGCTCGCCTTCGGGTGCCACGTAGTCCCGGTTCTGCGGCGGGTAGAAGAAGCCGTAAGCTATCAGGCCGCCCTCCGTCGGGAACTCCACGGGCTCCGGGACAGAGAGGTAGCCAGGATCTATCTTGAGGTCGTCCGACCGCCGCAGGACCTCACGCCCGCCCGTCTGCGCGTTTAGCCGGACGACCGAGGAAGGTTCCGTCGGAGAACCGGCGATAAAGATGATCTCGCCGGAGCCCATGCCCGTCTTGAGACAGTTGATGGTCGAGTACGGTGTCTCGATCGGTTCGAGCTCTTCTACCTCCGTGTCCAGGACGGCGAGACGGAAGACGCCGCGCTCGATCACGGCGCAGACGACGCGCGTCGGCGACAAAAAGGCGTAGGTGGACATCCCGAAAGCCCACTGCGGCACCCCGAACTCCGCCTCCTTCTGGCACAGAGGCTCAAGGCTGCCCTCGCGGAGGCGGTAGAGGTTCCACCAGCCGGTTCGGTCCGAGACGAAGTGAAGCGTGCCGTCGGGTGACCACTCGGGTTGGAAGACGGATTCCTCAGGACCGCCGGCGACCCTCTCGATTCTCTCGGGTGATCCATCGTCGTCCAGCTCGCAGCTCCAGAGTTCCGTGCCGTCCCAGGGCATGTTCGGGTGGTTCCACGTCAGCCATGCGAGCCGACGGCCGTCGGGGCTCACGCGCGGCGACGAATAGAAGTCGTTGCCGGAGGCGAGCACCCGCTCCTCGTCGTTTTCGAGACCTATGCCGACCAGCTCGTTTATGGGCTCGCGTTCCACGTTGGTGTGGTTCTCGCGTACGGCGACGATACGGTCGCGGGAGGCGTCTACCATCATGTCCGCGTAGCGCCGGTCGTTCTCCGCCGTGAGGGCCTGCGGTTCTTGGCCGGGAAGCTGCCGGTAGAGCCGTTGGTCGGAGAAGTTAGAGAAGTAGACCGTGCCAGCGTGGGCGGTGCAGTCGCCGCCGCCGTACTCGTGAACGCGTGTACGCGCACTGAAGGAACGTGGCGTGACGTCTTCGGTACGGCCGTCGGGGGAGTGGCACACGATGGCGTTGCGCCCGCCTTCGCCGGGCCGACTCTCAAGCCAGTACACGTCCTGGCCGTCGAGCGCCAGGCCCTTCAGCCCGACGACTCCTCGGACGATCAGGTCCGAGGAGATGGGCGATCGCCACGAGCCGTGGGGCGCGACCTGGGGTTCGGACATGACTCTCTACCTCCGCGCTTAGCTTTTGGGACCTGCTGTCTGAATTAGCGGGTCGAGACCTCTATCAAGCTCGCATCTACAGAACTCTCGGCCCCAGATTTCGCGCTGTGCCTAAGGACCATAGTAGCGGAGAAGCGGTACTGGTGAAAATGCAAAGGGATGGATCGCGGCGCTGCCGGTAACTCTCCGCCCGCACCTCGGGCCGGTTCTTGCTAATGCGCTCTGGCATGTGGCAGCCACGGTCGGTCGTTAGCGGTTGGCTGATGGCTAATCGCTGATGGCGCATTCGGCGGAAAGGCTCACCCTTTCCGCCGAACGCTGTAGGAGAGGCGATATAGAAGGCTCTGGTTTGCGGACTGACACGCCTCTGTCAAGCAGAGCATGGTCGTAAGGGCGACGATGCTTGCGAACAGCGCTATGTGCACGCTGCCCAGCACGCTTACGGCCCTCTGGAGCCAGGACGCCCGATCAGACGCCTCCGCTGCCGGTACACCCCCCGTCTCCAGCGGCACCGCCCCTTTAGGAGCCTGGCGGTAGAGCACGATCTGGAGTACCAGAACACTCAGGCCAACAGAGCCCGCCACGCCCATCAGAACGTCCTTGGCCAGCACGAGGTTGCGCACCACCCGCAGATCCTGCGTCCTCTCACTGGTGAGGCCGAATCTTTGTGGTAGCCAGGTGGCGGCAGCGAGGACGAACGAGGC
>DASQVA010000300.1:0-4176 GCA_035641035.1 Rubrobacter sp.
TACAGCAGGTTGCAGGGTAGCTGACCCATCAGACATCCTGGGCGGATGAATGCATACTCACAGGACCTAAGAGAGAAGATCGTCGAAACGGTGTTCGAGCGTGGTATGAGCAAGACCGAGACCGCCCTAACCTTCGGAGTAAGCCTCTCCTCGGTTAAACGATACACCAGGACAGCGAGGGAAGGGAAGTGCTTGGCCCCAAAGAAGAGACCCGGTTCTAAGCCAAAGCTCGACGAGCGAGCCAGGAGGCTCTTGACGGCGGACGTGGAGGAACGACCCTTCGCCACACTCTCCGAGAGGCGTGAGTACCTGAAGGTAGTGGCCGAGATCTCAGTGAGCAACTCGACGGTGTGCCGTGAGATCAAGCGTATGGCTCATACCCGCAAAAGGGGGGCGCGAAGGCGGGCGAGCGTGACGACTTCTTGAGGGCGGCCTGGCGAGTTATAGTGGCTGAAAGAGTCGATGCCCGGGACATTGTCTTCGTGGATGAGTGCGGAACTCATACCTCGCTTGCTCCTGTCTACGGGTATTCGCCTCGGGGGGAGCGGGTGCATCTGGAAGTTCCTCGCAACCGCGGAAAGAACACGACCCTGCTGGCAAGCATGAGTGTCGGGGGCATGGGAGAGTGCCTGGCGGTGGAAGGGGCAACCACAAAGGTCCTCTTCGAGACTTACGTCGAGCGAGTGCTCGCTCCGAGCCTACGAGCCGGGCAGGTTGTGGTGATGGACAACCTCTCCGCCCACAAGGGCGAGAGGGTCAGGGAGTTGATCGAGGCGAGGGACTGTAAGCTTCTCTACCTGCCAGCCTACTCGCCAGATCTCAACCCCATAGAAGAGGCCTTCGCCAAGGTCAAGGCGCTGTTGCGGAGGGCAGCGGCCAGGAGCCGCGAGGCTTTGCTAGACGCGATAGGCGCTGCCCTCGACGCGATCAGTGCCCAGGACGCTCACGGCTTCTTCGGTCACTGTGGCTACAGCGCAACTTTCCAGCCCTTATGACAGACGCTTTAGGCTCTGTTCTCAGGAGCTGGCGAGATCTCGAGATACACTTCCTCACCCCTGCCCAGTAACCTCTGTACGGGCCCGAAGACCTGTCTTTGCAGCGGATACCTGCGGTTGAGGGACTCCTCGGCAATCGACCTCTCTGCCGATGGCAGCACGCGTGCGACGCCAGCCGTCTCCGGGCCAAGCTGCCTGCCTCGCATGTCGCACGGGCCCACGAGAACCCCACCACCGTTGCGTATGCGCTTGACCTTGCCCGTGTTGCGCCCCGTAAAGACGTAGAGATGTCCTCCGGTCTCCGAGAACCAGACCGGCGTCCTCACCGGAGATCCATCCCTCCGGAAAGTCGTCAGGTTCATATGACGACGTCCCTTCAAGGCTTCGAACCCCGCTACCTTCTCGGCTTGCTCCACCACTCCACCGACCTTTCTCTCTTGCCGTTACGCCTCTTCCCACAAGGATGACCCACGTACGCAGGCTCCAGCGGTCCCTAGGTCCCCATGCCCGGCGGGGGACCGAGTATCTCGACCCCGTGCTCTTGCGCCGCGGCCCCGATCCTCTCCATATCGAGCGGTCCTTCTGGCGGGAGCGTCCGGGACGGAGCCGGGTCGCCGAAAGCGGCGCGGAGGAAGCGTTCGTGCTGGGGGGTGGTGAGAATGAGGTACCGTGCGGTCTTGGAGTCCACCTGGTAAGCGTGCACGGCTCCCCCGGGAACGTGAACGAGCGAGCCGGCCGTCGCCGGTATAGGCTGGCTGTCTTCGAGGTAGAAGGAGAGCTCTCCTTCTATGACGTAGAATGTCTCGTCGTCCTCCCGATGGACGTGAAGCGGCGTAGCTACCTCTCCGGGGGTCAACATCTCGATGAGAGAGAACCGGCCGCCAGTCTGCTCAGCGGGGGCCTTGACGGTAATGAGGCTTCCAAATCCCCAGAACGTCTCCCCGTCTTCGGAGCCTAGCGTGTAGGGGACCGGGTTGGTGTTCATGAAATCCTCCATTCTCCCGCTTCTTCTAGCGAGCTCGATTTGCTGTTTCGAGTATGACCTTCTGAGAGGTAGCCGCATACCCCAGAAACCTGGGGTTTTTGTCCTCGTAGCACCACCGTTTTGTTAGCGTTGAGACAAGACAGTCGGCTGTGCGAAAATGCTGAGTTAGGACTACTGAAGTGACATTCAGTGAACTTGGGGTTCACAGGAAGACATGGGGATATGGTAGCCAGTAGTGCACTTCTTAGGGAACGGGGCTTTGCCGAGGCTAAGCGGCTGTGCTACACCGGGTTGGACGCGCCAACGCTGCTGAACGAGGTGGGCAGGCGTTTGGGGCGGGTGGTGCCTTTCGAGGCGTACTGCGCCTCGTCCAACGATCCCTTGAGCGGGCTCATGACACATCTGATGCACGACGGGGTGTTAGGGGAGAAAGAAGGGCGCACCTACCTCGAGCACGTCTACTTCGAGGAAGACCTTGACGCGCAACGCAGGATGGTACAGAGCCGTTCTTCGGTAGCACTACTCTCCGAAGTTACCGGTGGGAAGCTCGAGCGCGCCCTGCGATGCCGAGAGATAACCAGCCAAATTGGGTTGGGATACGAGCTGCTAAGTGTGTGTAGCGCGGGTAAGGAGCAGTGGGGTGGGATCACCCTGATCCGGGAAAGAGGCCGCCCCGACTTCGACGCTCGCGAGGTGACGCTACTACATCGGATCATCCCGCACGTGAGTAGCGGTCTGAAGGCGGCGGTACTGCACAAGCAGGCATCTGCTGAACCCGAAGGAGAAAGCGTCCCAGGAGTACTGGTCCTCGACGACCGGGGACAGGTGGTCCAACACACGGAAGCCGCCGAAAGGTGGCTAAGTGATCTCGATGACCTCGGGCCCAGCTGGCTCGAGGGCGAAGGGCTACCGGCTCCGGTGTGGATGGTGGTCGGCGCTCTGCGCAAGGCGCTCAAGCCCGAGTCGGATCGGGATCTGAACGGCGTGCCCTGCGTCCGTGTCCAGACACGCTCGGGCCGCTGGCTGACGTTTCACGGTGCGCGAACCGAGTCACGACCCGGCCGTGGGAGCGAAACGATGGTCGTCGTCGAGCCGTCTAGACCCCAGGAATTGGCATGGCTCCGAGTCTCCGCCTATGGCTTGAGCGAACGTGAACGTGCGGTCGTGGACCGCGTTGTGCAGGGTGCCTCCACAAAGGAGATCTCACAGACCCTTTACATCTCCGAGTATACCGTGCAAGAACATCTTTCGAATGTATTCGACAAGGTAGGAGTACGAGGCCGCCGCGCCCTCCTCAAGCGTCTGTTCTTCGACAACCTCTACCCTACATTGCTCGCGTAGGCCACACGCGAGACTCCGAGACGGAGTCTGCTAATCGCTCTAGCCCTAAGGCCAGCTTTCTAGTGCACGGGGAGCCGTTTTCTTTGAATTGAGCAGAGTCTATGGTTGGTGGTCAAGTGTCCCCGCAACCCAGCATCTTTGCAACGCGGTATGCGTCAGTTCTGATCCCCGTAGCGGTTTGAAGGGGGCCAACTGCACTGCAAACCGCTGTAGAACCCCTCTAAAGCGGAAATTCAACTTCCGAGATCCCGATTTCTAGGCGCTCGGATGAATAGGTTAGATCTAGCTCAACTAGCCCATATGGGCTAGAGAAAGATAGCTCATTCGGGGGATGCGTCGCCCTCCCCGAAGAGTTTAGGCTGTCCCTCGTCGCAGAGCAGCGGATCCCGAGTAGGAGAGGGGGCCGAAGAAAGTGACAGCCGCCAACGGAACGAATACAGTCAGGGTCATGCTGGTGGAGGACAACGCCGCCCTCCGGCGCCTCGTGGCCTCCCTGGTAGACCGGCAGCCGGACCTGGAGGTGGTCGCCCAGGCGGGTTCTTTGGAGGAGGCCCGCCGAAGCGCCGCGTCGGTGGGGTGCGACGTGGCGGTCCTGGACCTCGGCCTCCCCGACGGGAGCGGGGCGGACCTCATCGAGGAGTTGCGCGAGCTCTGTCCGGGCTACGCGGCGCTGGTTTTCAGCGCTTCCCTCGCGCCCAAGACCCTCGCCGGGGTAAGAGAAGCGGGGGCAGAGGGGGTGCTGGACAAGTTCGCCACCCCGGCCGAGGTCCTGGAGGCCATCAGGCGGCTCGGACACGGATAGCTCCTCCTCTGCAGTGCCGGAGTTGGAGGCGGGTAGTTAGCCTCTTGGCCGCC
>DASQVA010000301.1:0-5576 GCA_035641035.1 Rubrobacter sp.
TCGCGAGCGTCATAGGCGAGATCATGGCCGATTTGGCGGAGACCGGGATCACGCGCCACGACATCAGCCTCTTCCGCCTCGACCGCCTGACGCAACCCTCCCGGCGACCGCTCGCCCTCCCGGTCTTGCCGGCCGGAAGCACCGACGGGCACGCTCACGAGCAGAACGGCCAGCGTCGCTCTTTCCCGAGGATGCCGGACGTCCGACCGTTCTGGTGAGGCGGCTTGGAGGGAGCAGAGGGCGCGGGACGGCGAAAGTGCTCGAGGGAAACGAGGGTTTTACGCGATTCCGGGCTCGGCGCCCACTGACGACTCGCGGGCGTGGAAAGTAGCATGATGTCGGCTAATAAGGCACCTAACGCGGACGGCGAGGCCCCCGCGTAGCGATGGATTGGTTTCGCCCCGTGGGGGATGGCACGCCTCCATCAGCGGTTGTGGCGGAGAGATGAGCGTAAGGGACGGGCGCCGGATACATCGAAGCCTGGGTGGGCCCGGATGGGGCGTGCGGTGTAGAATACTCCTTTATGGGTGCCCTGAACCGCAGTAATACTCTCGTCCAGTCGGTCGATCGGGCCATCACCGTGATGGAGCTTTTGTCGCGCCGCGGGTGGTCCGGGGTGACGGAGGTGGCGAACGAGCTGGAGATTCACAAGTCCACCGCCTACCGCTTGCTCACGACGTTGCGGGACCGGGGGTTGGTCGAGCAGGACGCCGGGACCGAGAAATACCGGCTGGGTTTCGGGATGGTCATGCTAGCCAGCTCGGTGACGGCGGATTTAGACATCGCACGCTGCTCCCGACCGGTCTGTGACTGGCTGGCCGAACGGACGGGGGAGACGGTCACCGTCGCCGTGCTGGAGGGCGACGATGCGATCATCATCTACCAGAGCATCTCGGGATCTTCCGCACTGAGTGTGGATTGGGAAGGCCGGCATACTCCGCTGCACGCCACGGCGGCGGGCAAGGTCTTCTTGCACCACATGCCCGAAGACCAGCGGCGTCGCCTGCTCGGGAAGCCGCTGCAGCGCTACACCGAGAGCACCATCGTGGGGCCCGCGATACTCGAGGACGGACTTCGTGCCGGCCAGAGCAAGGGCTATTGGTACATCGTCGAGGAGCTGGAGGCCGGGCTCAACGGGATCGCCGCTCCTATCCGTGGCGCGGAGGGTGTGGTCGTGGCCGCTGTGAGCGTGTCGGGACCGGCCTTCCGGCTTCCTGAGGAATCTTTCGAGGAGGCCGCCGACCCTATCAAGGAGGCTGCGGCGGATATCTCGCGCTGTCTCGGATTCCGCGGCTAGCCCCGGGCCGCCCCTTCTTCCACCTTGGAGCGGTTGCAAAGGTATAGACCCCTTCGCAAACCGCGGCTTCGGGCATCAGAACTATTCGGGCGCAGACGAGTTTGCGCCGGCGGACAAGGTGGCCGATTCTGTGATTCAACCGAACTGAACAAGGCTGTGGGCCCACTGTGTGACGATATCGAGCGGGTCAAGCAGCTGCCTCCGCGTCGTTTCGTAGTCTGAGCCGGGGTAATACTATCGGGAGACAAGGCGTCGCGGCGCGTGGTGCCGTACGGGTGCAAACAGGTTGAATGGTCGGGAAGGAGATCGAAACACCGAAGCCGGCGTGGAGGACGAAGTCGCGCTACGCGGGATCGACCCACGGAAGCAAATCGCTTAGGCGGTTGAAGTTCTGGTGAACGTTACAGTCGATCATGCGCCCCTCTATTTGCACAAGTACCGGTTCGTTACACCCTGCCAGCATGTGATACCTCTGTTGCCGAAAAACGAATCTCTCGGTCCCTGCTTCGTTTCGTAAGGTATACGCTGGGTATTGAGGTTATCGACCCTACAAGCCTTACCCGGCAAAGTTCACTTACAGACGCGTGCGACCTTCATTTTCGTTATCCTACGGTCAGGATGACAGTCTTGAACTCGGTGAAGGTTTCCATGGGGTAGCGGCCCCCGACGCGGCCGACGCCAGAGCGCGAGCCGGCGCGGCCGCCGAAGGGCAGATGGCTCTCCCAGTGGTTCGAAGAGGTGTTGATGTTGACCCACCCGGTCCGCACCTTCTCGGCGAAGCGCAGCCCTCTCGCTAGGTCCCGCGTGAAGACGGCGGAGAGCAGACCATAGGGCGAGGAGTTTACGGCCCTGATCGCCTCCTCCTCGTCGCGGATGACGGTTGCGGGGACTACGGGGCCGAAGGTCTCTTCCTTTGAGACCCGCATCTCGGCGGTGACCTTGCCGAGCACAGTCGGCCGGTAGTAGAGGTCGGTCGGGAAGCCCTTCGCGCGGGCGCCTCCGGCCAAGAGTTCGGCGCCGCGTTCGAGCGCGTCGGAGACGTGCTGATCCATCTTCTCGGCCGTCGGCTCGTTGTTCAAGGGACCAAGCGTCGTGTCCGAGGCGAAGGGGTCGCCTAGGCGGACCTCACGCTCCATGGCGACGCCGAGGCCGTCGAGGAAGCTGTCGTAGACCCTCTCGTGGACCAGGAAGCGCTCCCCGGCGGTGCAGCTCTGTCCCGCCCCGAGGAAGGCGGAGGTCAGGCTCTCCTGGGCTACGGCGTCGAGGTCGGCGTCGTCTAGGATCACCATCGGCCCGTTGCCGCCCATCTCCAGTAGAAGGGCCTTGCCGGCGGCGCGGGCGGCGACCTTCTGGCCGGTTTCGATCGACCCGATAAAGGCAACCGCCTGGGTGCCGGGGTTGGCTGCTACCTCATCGCCGACGACTGAGCCGGGACCGGTGATCATATTGAACAGACCGGCGGGCAGGCCGGCGTCGGTAATGCATGCGGCGAGCTTCACGGCGCACACGGAGGTGGAGGGCGCCGGCACCCACACGACGGCGTTTCCCGAAGCGAGGGCAGGGGCGATAGCCTCCGCGGGCATCGTGTACGGCCAATTCCACGGCGAGATCACGCCGACGACCCCGCGCGGTACGCGATAAAGGAAGACTCTCTTGCCTGCATCGACCGACGGCGGCATGAGCCCGTCGAGCCGCGTAGCGTCGGCGGCCGCCATGCGGAAGTACTCGATCAGCTCGTCCACCTCGTCGTAGGCTTCGGCGGCGAGCGGCTTGCCTTGATCCAGCGTGAGCGTCCATGCTAGGTCTTCCCGACGCTCTCGCATTATCTCGACGATCCGCTCCATCGCCGCGGCCCGTTCGAAAGCGGAGCGGGTGGCCCATCCGTACCAGGCTCCACTGGCGGCTGCTATCGCGCGACGGACGTCCTCGCGCGTGCCCTCTGGGAAGGTCCCGATGACCTCGCCGGTCGCCGGGCTCGTCGCGTCCATGCGGGCCGTGGACCACCCGCTGGTCCACTCGCCGGCGACATACATCGAGTAGTCCGTGACCTGCGTTTTCATCACTTCCCCTTTGCGAAGGCGCTGCGGTAGATCTCCTCGTAGTCGGAGACCGTAACCTCGCGCGGGTTCCCGACCGTCTGGGGATCTTCGTAGGCGACTCTGGCAAGTAGCGGGATCTCCTCTTCTGAGAACCCCAGCTCGTCCATCTCGGGTATGCCGACGTCCTGCGTAAGGCGGTAGAGCTCCTCGATCCCGGCCCTCGCCGCCTCGAGGGGCTCGAGGCCGTGGATGTCCGCGCCGAGGGCTTCGGCGATCCGGGCGTAGCGCTCGGGTGCCGCCGGAGCGTTGTACTCGCAGACCGGTCCGAGAACGCGGGCGGTCAAAGCACCGTGCGGGCAATCGTGGACACCGCCGGCGGACTGGCTCATGGCGTGGGCGGCTCCCGCGCTCTCCGTTCCGTAGGCCAGTCCGCCGAAGGTCGCCGCGTGCGCCATGTTCGTGCGCGCCTCCAGGTTGGAGCCGTCCCGGTAGGCGGTGCGCAGCCACTTTGCGGCTAGCTCGATCGCGGCGATGGCCACGGCGTCATTGAAGGGCTGGTGGTAGTCGCAGGTGTAGCACTCGATCCCGTGTGAGAGCGCGTCCATGCCGGTCGCTGCCGTGATCGCGGGTGGAAGGCCAAGCGTGAGGGCAGGGTCTACCAGGGCGACGTGCGCCCCTATGAGCGGCGTGCCCCCGACGTTGAATTTGATCCCACGCTCGTGGTCCGTAATGACTGCCCAGAGGGTTACCTCACTGCCGGTCCCCGCAGTCGTGGGAACCGTCACGAGCGGCGGAATGCGGCTCACGACCGGCGTCTTGCCGTACTCGTAGTCCAGTATAGAGCCGCCGTTCGCGACCTCGACGCCCACTCCCTTGGCGGTATCCATCGAGCTGCCGCCGCCCAGGGCGACGAGCCCGTCGCAGCCCTCCTCGCGGTAGAGCGCGCTCGCTTCTCTGACGAGTTCCACGTCCGGGTTGGCCCGTACCCCGTCGAAGACGAAAGCGCCGTGCAGGGTCTCCAGCGCCCTGTCGACGAGACCGGCGTAGACGACGCCTCCGTCGGTGACGAGACACGGACGCTTCACGCCGAGCTCCCTCACGTGCTCGCCCAACCTGTATATAGCACCCGGCCCGTGCACCAGGCGGGTCGGCATCTCGACAGTGCGGACCGTTTCGACCGCGACGCTCATCCGGCCTCCTTGTCTACCCATTGCTGTGGTCTCTCCGTCCGGTCTGAATTGCCCCTCGCGTTTCCGGCTGCGAACCTCTCCAGAGACATCCGCCGGGGTCTCACGTGCTCCTGCGGGGTCCCCTGCTCCTCAAGGAAGGAGAGAGCCTGTCGCGCCAGTTTCAGCCCTTCCCGGGTCTGGGACTCCCATATGTTGTCCTGTTCGCCTGGGACTCCCACCAGGTCGTAGAATTCGGGCTCGTCGTCCGGGCCGCCCAGGATCAGGGACCGGTCGCGCGTGCTGACGGTAAGCGGCATGTAGCTCGAGATGTGCCTTGGCCTGGAGTCGACGGCCAGCGTGATCTCACCTTCCGCGAAGTACAGCGGCCAGGAGCTCACGACGAACGAACGCTGCTCGTCTCTCTCTCCCGTGAGTACGCCGAAGAACGAATCCCCCTGCACGGAGGCGGGGGCCTCGATCCCGGCTAGCTCGAGGATCGTGGGCGTCAGGTCCGGGACGGTAGTCAGCGCTGTTCGCCGACCCGGTTCGAGTCCCAGGCCCCGAACCATCAGGGGGATGCGCGTGATCTCGCCATACAGGGGAGACCAGCCGACGGTCAACAGCCACGACTCCGGTAGCCACGAGGGCATCCGCGATCCCTCCGCTACTATCGCCCACGCGTCATGGACCCACTCGGCCTTGCCAAAGTAGTCGTGCTCGCCGAAGTAGAAGCCGTGGTCAGAGGTGAAAAAGACCAGCGTGTTCTCCCTGAGGCCCAACGCGTCCAGCTTCGCCAGCAGGCGTCCGATCCAGAAGTCCACCATCGTCACCTCGCCGCAGTAGGTGGCGTGGCCGAGGTCCACATCGTCCCGGTGGAGGCCGGCCTGCTTGTAGTTCCCATAGGCCGGATAGATCTGCTCTCCTGCGTATCCTTCCCTGTAGGCGGCGGTGTAGTAGTCCGGCGCGTCCCACGGCTCGTGCGGGTCCCAGGTGTCCACGTAGAGAAAGAACTGCTCGTCGTGGTGGCGCTCCAGCCACCGCTCGGCCTGCGTCATCGTGCGTGCTACCAGC
>DASQVA010000302.1:0-7866 GCA_035641035.1 Rubrobacter sp.
CATGGTGCTTGATGGACATGCTCTCCATATAAGTTAGATTCCTCCGGAGCCAGAATCCCGAGCCTGGGGTTCTCCGGCCCTCTACATGGCCCGCAGCGGCCCGCCTTACCCACGAACGACGGAGTAGAGGAATTCTCGGAAAGCCGCAACACCAAGCAACGCACAAGCCTCATCAAAGATAGTCCATATTGGGGATGCGCTGACCCCCACAAACCCCTACCGCGCTCCGTTACCGTAACGGAGCAGGGTAGCAGAGCTAGCTCCCGCCTCCACCAGAGTGTAGTAGGGGAGGTAGTTGAGGCTCTGGTGGGGAGCAGGTGGGGTGGTTAAGCTGCCGGGCAAGGATGAAGGGATAGCATGAAGGGAGAGCATAGTGGGCAGGAGAAGAGATCCCACGCGCAGCAGGAGAAGGAACGCGGGATTGGCGGGGAATGTCTATGGGATGTTTGTGGTGGGGGTGCTTGGCGGATTCCTCATAGGATTTCTCGTTGGATACCTCGTGGTCGGGCTCCTTAGTGGTAGCCAAGAGGAACAGGCTGCCCCGAGGGCGCCTCGTAGCGTGACAGTAGAGAAGACCGTAGAGAAGACCATCCCGGTGGCGCTCCCAGAGACTAGGCCCCCAGAAGAAGATACGACCACGGCTAGGCCCCCAGAGGATACGCCCACAGCCACAGCCACAGCCACAGCCACAGCATCTCCCTGATCATTCAGCGAAACCTTGGGGTCCTTTCCCTCCTTATACACCGAGTTGCTTGGAGAGACTGTCTGAAAAGTCGCTCGGTGGAGTCTGGAGCGTACATTTTGGTGGTCCAACGGGGCCCACAACGAGCACCTTTGCTCCACTTTACCGGCCCGGGGCCCTCGGTTTGAGGTTGTCGAGCGTTTTCAGACAGTCTCTAGGTGGAGTTTTGCAAACAAGGGTTTTGGCGCTCTCAGCGGTCGTGGGGGTAGGATGCGGACGTCCAGGACCTGCCCGACAGAGGGAGGCTGCCATACCCCCACGGCGCTACCCGTGCGACCTCTCCGACGAGGAGTGGGTCCTGCTCGAATCGCTGCTTAGCGGGGCCGAAAAACGCGCATATTGGCAAAAGAAGTGGACCCGAGGGGACTCGAACCCCTGGCCTCCGCCATGCGAGGGCGGCTTGGTGAGTCCCGCTTAATTCTGTCATGTCGGGAAATCTCGCTTATTTAAAGAGTTCTAGGCGTTTTTGGCAGTAACATTTTTCTGCTGCGCTCAGCCCTGTTCTGGCCCGGTTGCAGTACGGTTGCAGTAAATAGCCTCAGCCAAACTGCCAGGGTTTACCTATTTTGCTGTTGGTTGGTACGCACTCGAACCAGGGACCTCTTCCTTATCATTGAAGTTCGGGACTCTCGGCTCCGTTCTGTTCTATCCGCGTATGTCTCTCAGATAAGCCGTTTATCGCCTTCTTGGGGCACTCACTTTTCGGCCCCGTTCGGCTCCGTCCTGGTCGGGTTGCTGCACAGTTGCTGCACAAATTTAGGGATAAGACCACAGACGAGCGTCGGCGGTTTTCCAGGCAGACACCCGACGACCTGTGACCCGACGGGATGATACAGGTCCTCGAAACGGTTCTGCGCAACCCTTGGTTGGACCGGCCGGACCTCTGATAGCAGACCGGAAGTCGAAACTCCTGCTACCCCTCCCCTGGCCCCATGCGAACGTGGAGCATTGCGGGACGCCGGCGATGCAGCTTGACAAAACTAATCTTATTAGTTTATAGTCTAATATCATTAGTAAACGATGCGGGTCGCCCCGTGGGAAGGAGCAAGTAATGCAAGCAAAGACTTACGTCGGGCAGGACGAGACGAGAAAGCCACAGGTGGCGCGCTTTTTGCGGCCCGCCGCGCTGCTGCGGGTCGAGGGCGTCGTCTTGCTCGTCTTGAGCGTGCTGCTCTACCGGGTAAAGGGGGGTGGCTGGTTGATGTTCGGAGTACTACTGCTCGCGCCCGACCTCTCTATGCTCGGTTACCTTGCCGGGCCCCAGGTCGGCGCCGCCATCTACAACACGTTCCACACCTACGCCATGCCCGCGGTGGTAGGTGCCTTGGGGATGATCTTCGCGAGCCCGTTGATGGTGGCCGTGGCGCTGATCTGGTTCGCGCACATAAGCATGGACCGGACCGTAGGCTACGGCCTCAAATACCCGACCTCTTTCAAGGACACGCACCTCGAACGCGTGCGATAGGGGCTCGCCCGGTGTCGCCTAGGGCAGGGTTGGGCAGGGAGGCGGTGGTCGAGGCCGCCGCTTCCCTGGCTGACGAGAAGGGCCTGGAAGCCGTCACGCTCTCCGGCCTCGCGTCCGAGCTGGGGATACGCACCCCTTCACTCTACAACCACGTCGCCGGGCTCGGGGGCCTGAGGCGAGAACTCGCCCTCATGGGCGTCCGTGAGCTCGGGCGGAGGCTCTCCCGGGCTGCGGCGGGCAAGGCGGCCGACGAGGGTATCTTCGGCCTGGCGCAGGCCTACCGCGGCTTCGTCAAGGAGCGCCCCGGGCTATATGCGGCCACCGTCAGGTCCTACCGGCTCTCGCACCCCGACAATCCCGAGCTCGCCCAAGCCGAGGGACAGGCGTTCGAACCGGTGCTGGCCGTTCTCGCCTCCTACGGACTCTCCGGCGAGGAGGCCGTGCATGCCGCGCGGGGCCTAAGAAGTGTAGCCCACGGCTTCGCCACGCTGGAGGTGGCGGGCGGATTCGGCATAGCCTTGGACCCGGAGGAGAGCTTCGTCAGGCTCCTGGGGGCCTTTGCGGCGGGTTTGCGAGCCCGACGACGCTGAACACACGAACATGCGCAAGGTCGGGCCGAGATGCTGGAGCAGATGGAGAGACGTGATGGCAGCGAATCCGAAGGAGGATCAGGGAGTGAACGCATCTGAGATTCTGGCTACTGGGGGCACGGGCTCACTCGGATGCTGGGTGGTGGACCGCCTGCGAGGTCCGGGATACGAGGTTCGGACGCTCAGCCGGAGCGCACGCGGCGCCGGCGTGTTCCGCGGAGACCTGTTGACGAGCGAGGGACTGGCGCGGGCGCTAAAAGGTGTCGACGTCCTGATCCACTGTGCTTCCAGCCCCCGCAAGTCGCGCCAGACGGACGTCGAAGGGACGGGGCGCCTCCCGGAGGAGGCGAGCCGGGCGGGCGTCTCTCACGTCGTCTTCGTCTCCATAGTCGGCGTCGACCGCAACCCCTATCTCCCCTACTACCGGGCCAAGCTCGAGGCCGAGCGGAGCGTCGAGCGGTCCCCCGTGCCGTGGACGACCCTCAGGGCTACGCAGTTTCACGAGTTCGTCCTGAAGCAGATCCGGCTGCTGGAGCGCATCCCCATCATGATGGAGCCCAGAGGGTTTCTGCTGCAGCCCATGGATATCGGGGAGGTTGCCGACCGCCTGGCCGAGCTCGCGCTCTCGGAGCCCGCCGGGCGCGTCCCGGACATCGGCGGCCCGGAGGTCAGAACCTTCCCGGATTTCGCGCGCTCCTACCTGAAGGCGACCGGGCGGCGCCGGAGGGTGGTGGAGACCCCGGTGCTCGGCAAGGTGTCGAGGGCTCTGCACGAAGGGGCGCAGCTGGCGCCGGACCGGGCGTACGGCGAGATCCGCTGGGAGGAGTTCCTGAGCCGAACCATCCATCCAAAGAAGGACGATGGAGCAAGAGGAGGAGGGCGCTCATGAACAGCAAACACGACCGAGGCCCCGCGGGTACGGCCCAATGTTGTGGGCGCTAGATGCCTACGTCTTGGCTCTCTAGTGACCAGTACGTGGAAGGGTTGACCAACTACTCGGAAAGGAAGGAAAATGCATGGAACTCCTCAACGACTTTCTCTCCTGGGTCTGGGCGAGGCACCACAACGAGTTGAGCTGGTACGTCAGGCCCCTCTTTCTCCTGCCCTTCTGCTTCTGCGCCTACAGGCGCAGCGCCTGGGGCATCGTCGTGACCTTGCTTGTCTTTCCGACGAGCCTGTTCTGGTTCCCGGCGCCCGAGAACCCCAGCGCGCGCGTGGAAGGATAACTGGCGTGGGAGCGCCAGTTCTTGCTCGAGGGTAGCGTCGTCGCCCGGGTTGCGCTGGTACTGCTGGTGGTCACGTTCTTCGTCGCGCTGGCTGTGGCGTTCTGGAGACGCAGCTGGCTGTGGGGCCTGGCGGTGATCAACGCGGGCACGCTGCTCAAGGTGATCTGGAGCGTGGCGTTCGGGGGAGCGGTCGGTTGGGCGTCGCTCGCGCCGTCCATCTTCACCCTGGCTGTCACCGACGCGACCCTCCTGCTCGCGATGCGCTTCTTGAGGCGGCGCCGGGAGCG
Organism: Rubrobacter sp.; assembly: GCA_035641035.1. Classification (GTDB taxonomy): domain Bacteria; phylum Actinomycetota; class Rubrobacteria; order Rubrobacterales; family Rubrobacteraceae; genus Rubrobacter_D. The sequence continues at coordinate 4,311 of DASQVA010000302.1, forward strand.
GCGGGAGGGCGCCGCCAGGGACGCGGAACGGTCCCATGACGCCGGGGCGACGACCCTGCCTAGGAGGTCGCGGACCTAACGCGGGCCTGTCGTCAGGGAAGTAGTCGAGGAAGGAGGCACGGATGACGGAGAACGGCAGACAGGAAGACACGCCTTCGGGGACCGTCTGCAGAGAGATACGGGTCGTCCTGTCCAGGAACCGGTCGCTCATACACCTGGGGATCGCGAAGCTGGTTTTGTTTGCGCTCGTCACCCGCGGGCTCTACGGCACGCGGTGGTTCCGAGCGTGGGTATTCGGCCTCCCGGTCGCGGGGCTGGCGACGCACCTGCTCTACCGGCATATGACGCGGGGCTGGACGAGACCGTGGGGTGGCTGGAGAGACATGGAGGCGGCGAGGCAGAAGGAGGCTTAGGGATGAACACGTCGCAAGTCGTCGAGCGCTCCCCCTGGGCCGTGGACGATCCCCAGTGTTTGTGGCGACCGGAAGGCGAACGGATGAAGGGAGACCCGAACGTGACCAATATAGACGCGAACCCGGACGCGCAAGAAACCGCCCGACAAGGTACCCGGGCACAAGAGCCGGCCGGGGAGGCCGGCGACGTTCGACAGGCGACCTCCTGCTGCATCGTCGGCGGCGGCCCGGCAGGGGCGATGCTGGGGCTGCTGCTGGCCCGCAAGGGCGTGGACGTGGTGGTGCTGGAGAAGCACGGCGACTTCCTGCGGGACTTCCGGGGGGACACCCTACACCCCTCGACGATGGAAATCATGGACGAGCTCGGCCTGGCGGAGAAGCTGCTCCGCCTCAAGCACACCAAGGCGCCGCGACTGCGGTTCCGGACGCCCCAGGGGACCGTCACCGTGGCCGACTTCCGCCGCCTCAAGACGCGCTTCCCCTACGTCGCGTTCATGCCCCAGTGGGATTTCCTGGACTTCGTCACGAAGGAGGCGTCGCGCTACCCGAACTTCCGCCTGGAGATGAGCGCCGAGGTCAGGGAACTCGTCGTGGAGGACGGCTCCATCCGGGGGGTGCGCTACGAGGCGCCCGACGGCGCCCACGAGGTGCGGGCTGCCCTGACGGTCGCCGCCGACGGCCGCCACTCGCGGGTGCGCGAGCGGTCGGGCCTTAAGGTGGTCGAGACCGGCCCGCCCATAGACGTGCTGTGGTTTCGGCTGCCGCGCCGGGAGGGGGACCCCGCAGAGTCCTCGGGCTACATCGGCGCCGGCAAGGTCCTCGTCCTCATCAACCGCGGCGACTACTGGCAGACCGCCTACGTGATTCCCAAAGGCGCCGACCGGCGGGTGCGCGAGGCGGGCCTGGAGGCCTTCAGGCAGTCCATCGGCGAGGCGGTGCCGTATGTCGCCGACCGCACGGACGAGCTGCGGGACTGGGAGCAGGCGAAGCTCCTGTCAGTTCAGGTAGACCATCTGAGGCGCTGGCACCGGCCAGGACTGTTGTGCATCGGCGACGCTGCCCACGCCATGTCCCCGGTGGGCGGGGTGGGGATTAACCTCGCGATCCAGGATGCCGTGGCGGCGGCGAACGCGCTGGCCGGCCCCCTGCTGGAAGGCAACGTGGGGGTTCGGCACCTGAGGTCGGTGCAACGCCGGCGCGAGATACCGACCCGGGCGATCCAGGGGTTCCAGACCCTGGCCCACAGGCGGGTGTTCGCGCCGGCCGTAAGCTCGGGGGGCCTCCCCTCGCCGCCGGCACCCTTGAGGGCGCTCCTGGGGCTGCAGGCGGTGCGCGACCTGCCGGCCCGCGTTATTGCTTTCGGCGTATGGCCCGTCCACGTAGACTGCTAAGAGAAGCCGGTACCCGAATCGCCGCGCCTGATACGAGCGCGGCGATCCGATAGTACCGACCGAGCAAGGAGACCGATAATGCCCACGGCCACCGAGAACCGGCAACCCGCTCCCCTCTCCACTTAAGCGTCTGGTGGTCCGCCACCCGGTGGCGGCCTTCCTGGTCATGCTCTACGCCATCGCGTGGAGCGTCTCCCTGCCCGTGGTCCTCCGGGCGCGAGGGCTGCTGGCGCTGCCGGTCGACCTCTCGGAAGGATTCGCCTTCGACGCGGTCACCTCGCTGGCGTCGATCCTCGGCGTCGCGCTGCCCGCCTTCCTCGTGACGGCGGCGAGGAGTGGCAAGGCCGGCGTGCGCGACCTGCTTAGCCGGTGCCTCAGGTGGCGCGTCGGCATCGTCTGGTACTACTAGACCTGCTATCGGCGCTTCCAGAAGTGGGTTATAGCGGGCGTGCTACGCTCAGGCTACATTCTGGGGCAACAGGGTAGAATACGTGGCTAGGAACGCTCGATATCAGAAGGGAGGTGATGTGTGGCGCTCTGAGATAAACACAAGACTAACGACACTTAAACCGTGAAGAAGCTATCAGAGCTGTTCTGACGCACGGCCGACACCTTATTCACCGTACGTCTTAGAACAAGAATTCTCCGAAGTTCGCCTGCAGCGGGTTCTAGCAAAGTTACGCCCAAGCGCTACTTGGGCAAGTCTTATGGCTCCCCCGTAGTAAGCCAAAGCCCATCGGACCGGGGCAGAGCCATGTTCTCGGAACTTCGTATGATCGCGTCCCCGAAAATGTGCCGTTGGGGGGATGCCTCTCGCTCGGCTGGCAAGTACGCTGCCATCATTATGTGGGGAAGACACCTCACAACCTCGCGTGAAGGCGCAGGACAGCTACCCAGGGAGGCCACGCCCAAGAAAGGGGGTGAGAACGGAGAAAGGCTAGGTAAGAGCTCGTCGATAGGAAGAAGGAGTTCTGGCAAGCCCAGAGCCCAACCGGTAAATAAAAAGGAGCAAGAAAACATGGAAGTCAACCCACTCAGAAGAGTGTTGACAGCGAAGGCGTTGTCGTTCGTTGGACTGGCGATGCTGGTGGCTGTGGTAGTGCTGATGATAGCCTCTATGACCCCCGTGGACCAGGCCGACGCGGCCCCACCAAAGGCAAAGGCTCAGGCGGCCCAGGCAAAGAGCCAGTTCGGTGCCAGAGAGGTTATTAACGATACTGGCCCGTTGCCTCTCGAGGGCACCTACAACAAGCGCAGGGGCGGGACGCTCATCATCTCGGCTGCAGGGTCCGGGTATAGTTCCGCCGGTGAACAGAAGATCGGCATGAAGGTCTTGGTCAATGGCAAAGAGGTAGGTATAGCTCAAGTCTACACTAACGAGAAACTCAGCCATAAGGCCTTCGTCCCCGCCTTTGAGGTCGTCAACCTCGTGCCCGCGGGGAAGCAGGTCAACATCGAGCTCCAACCTCTTGACAACAATACCAAAACCGACGAGAACGACTTCTTCAGGGTGACCGTCGAGGAGCAACCTCGCGGTTAAGGCTAAGGTCCGGTCGTGGAGCCGTCCCGAACGAGTAGCGGGGCGGCTTCGTGAGTGGGTGGGCCCTGCTAACCGGTAACGGCAGGCAGTGGCGCACCCCAAGGGCAACCACGTGGGGGACGGTTACGCAGGAGGTATATCCGATAATAACTAGATAAGAAGCATGAGTGTAATAAGCTAGGAACAGAGAATAAGGGCCGGGGCGTAGCAGC
>DASQVA010000303.1:0-25493 GCA_035641035.1 Rubrobacter sp.
CGGAACCCCGACGGCCTTCGATCGCATCCTCTCGACCCGCTACGGTCTGCGCGCCGCCGAGGCCATCAAGAACGGCGAGTGGGGCAAGATGGTCGCGCTGCGCGGCAACGACATCGTGACGGTCTCCCTCGACGAAGCGACGGCCGAGACCAAGACCGTCCCCGAGGACTTCTACAAGGTCGTTGAGACCTTCTTCGGCTAGAGCGTGTTCGAAGGATTCGAGCACTTTCAAGTAGAGACCAACGACGCCGAGATCAACGCGGTTCGCGGGGGTCAGGGGCCGCCCGTCCTGCTCCTGCACGGCTACCCGCAGACGCACGCGATGTGGCACAGGGTCGCCCCAAAGCTGGCCGAAGACTTCACGGTGGTCGCGGTGGACCTACGCGGCTACGGCGACAGCTCCAAGCCCTTCGGCAGCGAGGATCATGCGACCTACTCCAAGCGCGCCATGGCCGCAGACGGCGTCGAGGTCATGCAGTCTTTGGGCTTGCCGTCTTTCGCCGTCATAGGACACGATCGGGGAGGGCGCGTCGGGCACCGGATGGCCCTGGATCACCCGGACCGCGTCACCACGCTCGCCGTGCTAGATATCGTGCCGACCCGCCACGTGTACTCCACCGTCAGCAAGGACCTTGCAACGGACTACTATCACTGGTTCTTCTTTATCCAGCCCTACGACCTGCCGGAGACCCTGATCGGGGCCGACCCAGGCTACTACCTCCGCAAAAAGCTCGGCGGCTGGGGCACGAGCCTCGACACCTTCGCCCCCGGGGCCCTCGCCGAGTACGAGCGCTGCTTCCGCGACCCCGCCACCGTCCATGCGAGCTGCGAGGACTACCGCGCCGCGGCCTCCATCGACCTCGTCCACGACGAGGCAGACTGGGACGAGGGCCGCAAGGTGGAGTGTCCCCTCCTTGCCCTCTGGGGGGGCCGCGGTGTGATGGAGCGCCTCTACGACGTGGAAGACGTCTGGAGCGGGTACGCCAGCGACGTACGGGGCGGGCCCTTAGACGCCGGCCACTATCTCGCCGAAGAGCGGCCCGAGGAGACCGCGTGGGAGCTGACGCGTTTTCTCGCAGGCTAGATAATCTAGCCTGCTAGCCCTTTCTCGGAGGCGTGTGCCCCGATGCGCCGGTAGCGCTCGTAGCGGGCTTCGCGTAGGGCCTCGGGGTCGGTATCGGCGAGGCCCGAGAGCACCCTGTTCAGGGACTCACCCACGGTCTCGACGGCGTCCTCCGGCTCGTTGTGGGCGCCGCCCAGGGGCTCCGGGAGAACCTCGTCCACGATCCCGCGCTCCTTCATGTCCCGCGCGGTGAGCTTCAGCGCTTCGGCCGCCTCGGCCGCCCGGCCCGGGTCACGGAAGATAATGGAGGCGCAGGCCTCGGGCGCTATGACGGAGAGGTATGAGTTCTCCAGCATCCCCACGTAGTCGGCGGCGCACATGGCGAGCGCACCCCCCGAGCAACCCTCGCCGATGATCACCGAGATCACCGGCACGGGAATCGTGGCCAACGCCATGAGGTCTGCGGAGATCGCCCACGCCTGTCCGCGCTCCTCGGCCTCCCTGCCGGCGAAGGCCCCCGGCGTGTCAACCAGCACGACCGCGGGTAGCCCGAACCTACCGGCCAACTCGTAGAGCCTCTTGACCTTCCGGTAGCCTTCGGGGTGGGCCATGCCGAAGTTACCCTTCACCCGGCTCTTCACATCCGTCCCCTTGTCGTGGCCGATAAGGACGACGTTGTGGCCGCCGTGGCGGAGCCTGGCGAACCCGCCGCGCACCGCAGGATCGTCGCCGAAGAGCCGGTCACCGGAGAGCTCGTAGAAGTCGTCTGTCAGGGCGTCGTGGTAGGCGCGGAAGTTCGGCCGGGCGGGGTGGCGGGCGACCTGCACGCGCTGGTAAGGGGAGAGGTTCGCGTAGATGCGCTTTCTGGCGGCATCGAGGGCGTCTTCGAGGCGGGAGATCTCCCCGCGCAATTCTTGGCTCGGGCCTGCGAGCCGCCTGAGCTCGACGATGCGCTCCTCGAAGTCCTTGATCGGACGCTCGAACTCTAGGATCACCGCGCGCCCCTCACGACAAGAAACCCAACAACCGCTCCAGGTCTCCCCTGAGGGTCAATCGGTGCACGATGCGGTCGATCATCCCATGATTCCTCTGAAACTCCGCCGTCTGAAAGCCCTCGGGCAGTCGCTCCTTGGTCGTCTGTTCGATGACCCGCGCTCCGGTGAACCCGATCCTGGCCCCAGGCTCGGCGATAACCACGTCCGCGGCGGTGGCGAACGAGGCCGTCACCCCCCCGAAGGTCGGGTCGGTCAGTATCGAGACGTAAGGCCACGACCCCTCGACAAAGCGCGAGAGGGCGACGCTGGTCTTGGCCATCTGCATGAGCGAGTAGACCCCCTCGAACATCCGCGCCCCGCCCGAGGCCGACACTACCACGAGCGGCAACCCTTCAGCGTCGGCGAGCTCCACGGTCCTCGCGACCTTCTCGCCGACGACGCTCCCCATCGACCCACCTATAAAGCGAAAGTCGAGCACCGCGAGCGCGACGCGCCGCCCCCCGATGGCGCAGGTTCCGCTAAGCACGGCGTCGTCGAGGCCGGTCTTCCTGCGGGCGCGCTCCAGCTTCTGCCCGTAGTCATCGAAGCCCAGAGGGTCCTCGGCGAACATGCCCCCGTCGCGCTCCCTGAAGCTGCCGCGGTCGGTGAGGAGCCGCACGCGCTCAGGGGCGGGGAGCGGGTAGTGGAACTCGCAGTGCGGACAGACGTTGAAGCGGGCCCTGAGGTCCTTCTCGTAGATTGGCTGGCCACACCGCTCGCACTTGGTGAAGACAGAGTCTATCGGGCCGACGCCGCTCTCGGTCTCCGGCGCGCTCCGCGAGTACTCCCGCCGTTTGCTCAGCCAGTTCCTGATGCCTACCCCCCCGCCTCTACCCGCGAGGCTTCGGAGAGGGCCTCGCGCACCCCGCGCAGCCACTCGCCGGCCCTCTCGGGCCCGCCCTCTCCGACCAGCCGCATGAGCTTGCTCCCAATGATAATCCCATCGGCCTCAGCGGCGGCCTCGACGGCCGCCCCCTCCGACCCGATGCCGAAACCGAGCGCCACCGGCGCAGTCGTCTTCGGGCGCACGCGGCGCAGCAACTCGACGGCGCCAGGCGGCAGGGCGTCGCGTACCCCCGTCACCCCGGCGACCGAGACGCAGTACACGAACCCCGTCGCGAGCTCCCCGACCCGCGCCACGCGCTCGTCTGTCGAGGTAGGCGCGACGAGCGGACAGAGGGCGACGCCCGCACCGGCCGCGAGCTCCGCGAAGGCCTCGATCTCGTCCACGGGGAGATCCGGGATCACCAGTCCCGATACCCCGGTCTCCGCCGCCTCCCGCAAGAACCCCTCCGCACCCCGCGCGAGGATGACGTTGTAGTAGAGCAGGAACACCACCGGAGCCCGGTCCGCGAAGCCCGATGCCAGCCCCAGGCAGTAGTCCAGGTCGGCCCCGTTGGCCAGGGCGCGGGTGGTCGTGTCCTGGATCGTCGGCCCGTCGGCGAGGGGATCCGAGAAGGGAACCCCGATCTCGATCACGTCGGCCCCGGCATCGAGGTACGCGTATCCCACCTCGCGTGCCCCTTCTAGCGTCGGGTAGCCGCCAGTCAGATACGGCACGAGCGCGGTCCGTCCGCCCCCGAAAGCCCCTCGCAGACGCCCGTATTTCACGAGGAAACTTCGTCCGCTTCTTTCGCGTCGATGCCTAAAGCGTCAGCCGCGACCTCGACGTCTTTGTCGCCGCGTCCGGAGATGTTGATGATCATGTTTGTGCCAGGGCCTAGTTCCTTGGCCACCTTCTCGGCGTAAGAGATGGCGTGGGCTGTCTCTAACGCCGGGATGATGCCTTCCAGGCGCGAGCACGTAAGGAGGGCTTCGAGGGCCTCATCGTCGGTGACGCTCGCGTATTCTGCGAGGCCTTCGTCCTTGAGGAAGGCGTGCTCGGGACCGGTGGCGGGGTAGTCGAGACCGGCGGAGATGGAGTGGGCCTCCCGGATCTGACCCCCTTCGGTCTGCAACACGTAGCTCATCGCCCCGTGCAAAACCCCAAGCTTTCCTTCCGCGAGCGAGGCCCCGTGTTCTCCGGTGGCAAGGCCGCGCCCGGCCGCCTCCACGCCGACGAGCCGGACGCCTTCGCGCCCGACAAACGGGTGGAAGGCGCCGATGGCGTTCGAGCCCGCGCCGACGCAGGCGACGACGGCGTCGGGGTCGCCCCCGAATCGCTCGTGGCCCTGGGCCTTCATCTCGGTACCTATAACGGACTGAAAGTCGCGCACGATGCGGGGGTAGGGCGCGGGGCCAACGACGCTCCCGATGATGTAGTGGGTGTCCTCGACATTCGCGACCCAGTCCCGGATCGCCTCGTTGACCGCGTCTTTGAGGGTGCGCGAGCCGCTCATCACGGGCACGACCTCGGCGCCGAGCATCTTCATCCGCACCACGTTCAGCCGCTGGCGGCGGGTGTCCTCGTCGCCCATGTAGACGACGCACTCCTTGCCGTAGAGGGCGGCGACGGTCGCGGTGGCGACCCCGTGCTGGCCCGCGCCGGTCTCGGCTATGATGCGTCCCTTGCCCATCCTGTCTGCCAGCAGGATCTGGCCCAGAGTGTTGTTGATCTTGTGGGCCCCCGTGTGCGCCAGGTCCTCTCGCTTGAACCACACGTTCGCGCCGCCCCACCCGCGCGTCAGATGCTCGGCGAACATGAAGGGTGTAGGCCGCCCCACAAAGTCCCGCGCCAGGCGGTCGAGCTCCTCGACAAACTCGGGGTCGTCGCGGTAGCGCTCGTAGGCCTCCTCGAGCTCTTCGAGGGCGTGGATCAAGGTCTCAGGAACGTAGCGGCCCCCAAAAGGACCGAAATAACCCGTCTTAGTCTCTTGCCGCAAGGACGAACCTCCGAACCCGCTCGTCGTTTTTTCTCCCGGGCTCGTCTTCTAGGGAACTAGAGGCGTCAACCCCGTAGGGCTCGAAGAGCTCGACCGCCTCCCGCACGTTCTCCGGTCCGAGCCCCCCGGAGACGACGATGTTATCACGTCCTCTCAAGGACTTCGCCAGCCCCCAGTCGAAGCGTTTGCCCGTCCCTCCCCGCGCCTGCTCGCTGTACGCGTCGAGCAGAAAGAGGTCTGCTTCGTACTCGTCCAACGCCTCTAAAGATGCGGCATCCCGCACCCTGAGCGCCTTCATTACCTTGACGCCACCATCCCGCACGGCGGTTACGCCTTCGGGCGTCTCGTCACCGTGCAGCTGCGCGAGATCCAACCCCACCTCCCGGGCGATCCCGAGCACCTCCTCAGGCTTCGAGTTCACGAACACGCCGACCCTGAGCACGTTCTCAGGCAGTGCCAGACAGATACGGCGCGCCTCCTCGACGCCCACCCGCCGTGGGCTCTCGGCGAACACGAGCCCTACCGCATCCGTCCCGACCTCGGCGGCGACGCGGGCGTCCCCCGCATTGGTTATGCCGCATACCTTGACCACAGTCACGTTTCGGAGTTTACCCTTTATATCAGGCGAGGAGGGCCCGAACGGACGCGGGGAGACTACGGGCGCCTTCGCGACGCCCAGATCCGGGATCGCTAGGGGTTTCGTAAGAGACAGGCCGGCCGGAAAGATGGAGGAGAGCGCCGAGCGGATAAGCGAAAACGTCTTTGAAGCGGTGCTGAGAGTGCAGTTCGTGTACATACCTTTCGACCCGGTCAACTACCTGGCGGGTTTCGTGCCCCTCGGGTGGAGACACTTTACCCGTCGACGCTTTTGGGCTCGCTGCCCGGCTCGTCGCTTTCGTGCTGTTCGGGTCCCCCGTGAGCATGGACCCGGAAACGGGTGGGATAGGGCTATATCCTTGGATGCTGCTCGCGTCGGCAGTCGTGTTCGCGGGGACATCGCAGCCTACGGTACCTGTAAGCCGTGCAGAGACGAGAAGGACGAAGATGGTTTCGCAGTGGCGAGTAACCGGCCCTTTCGGACCGTAGATACCCTGGGTCGCCCTCGACTGGCTGGCCAGCTCGGAGGCGTCGGCGAGGCCTTGACCTACCAGCACCTGGGAACTTTGAGGTCTTAGCGACCCGCGAGTAACCCTAGCAGCCTGACCGGACCCTCGTAACACGCTCCCTTCTCGTGTGACAGGATCGGCGTAGCAGTTGAGATCTCTGGCGCGGTTGCTGCCTTGTGCGCACCGGGTCCCTTCCATACTTCGGGTCGATAAGCGTACCCGGAGGGTATACTTGAACCATGGACGAACGGACGCGCATTAGGCTGACGAAGTACTCGACGAAGGCTGGTTGAGCCTCCAAGTTCGCTCCAGGGGTCCTGGAGCAGGTACTTCTCTCGCTTACGCAGGACTTGCCCGCGGGGGACGGTTTCGTGAGCAGCATGGAGACCCGCGACGACGCCGGGTACGTGCCGTTCGGCGGCGGCCTGCTCCTGCAGTCGGTGGATTTCTTCCCGCCGATCGTGGACGACCCCTACCGCTTCGGCCAGATCGCGGCTGCCAACGCCCTCTCCGACGTCTACGCGATGGGGGGCCGCCCCCTGACGGCGCTTAACCTCGTCGGTTTCCCGTGCTCGCTCGACCTCGGGATCCTGCGCGAGATCCTAGCCGGCGGCCAGTCCAAGATTGATGAGTCAGGGGCGAAGCTCTGCGGGGGTCATTCGGTGCAGGACGAGGAGCCCAAATACGGCCTCTCTGTCACCGGCTTCGTAGAGGAGGACCGGGTCGTGCGCAACATCGGCGCGCGGGCGGAGGACGCCCTCATCCTGACCAAACCTTTGGGATTCGGCATCCTGACCACGGCCTTGAAAAGGGACCTCGTCTCCGAGGCCGAGATAGAAGACGCCGTGGAGGAGGCGGCGACCCTTAACAAGGGGGCTTGCGCCGCCCTACGCGCGGTTCCGCCCTCCGCCGCGACCGACATCACCGGCTACGGCTTTCTCGGGCACCTCTCCGAGATGCTTCGGGCTTCGGGGTTCGGGGCGGTGGTCCGCCTCGGTGACGTGCCGGTCTGGGACCGGGCCGTCTCCCTCGCGGCGGAGGGGTGTTACCCCGGCGGCCTCAACAACAACCGGGATTACCTTGAGGATGGGGTAACCGCGGACAGGGTCGATCCGGAAGCCCTGTTGCCCCTCTACGACCCGCAGACGAGCGGTGGGCTGCTCGTGGCGGTGCCACAGGAGCGGGCTCCGGCTTTCGTCCGGGCCCTCGAAGAACACGGTGCGCTCGCCGCGGTGGTCGGGGAGATCGGGGAGGGACACAAGATCAGGGTCATCCCCTAAACACGCACGGTATTGTCCCGGCGCTGTACGTTTGGGGCACGCCAGGCGCGTGGTCTCGCCCCTTGATACACCCCGGGAAGCAGGTTCGGCTCCCGCGCGGTGGTGTTCGATCGGATCCAGCCGACCCTTTGCGTCGGGCTTCGTAGATTCGCCTCCCCCACCAACCGTCAGGAAAGTTAAGCTTCTCGCAAGAGAATGGTAAGCGCAGCGTAAGGGTATCGAGCTAGTATATTCGATGCGGCCTCGTCGCTCTCGGCGACGAGCATGAGGCCGGCGATAAGTGCCGGTACGGGCTTCTATCGCTCGGCCTCAACGGGAACCCTAGTCTCGCCGGCACCGAAGGCACCGTCGACCGCCTTCGTTCCGAATAGTTTCGCCGCGTAGGCTTGCAGCGAAGGCTGATCCACAGGGCTTTGGAACAACCCGACGTAGCCGTCCGGGCGGATGAGGTAGAGAAACTCTCCGCGCACGCCGTAGAGCCGCCTAAACTCTGCGCCGGTGTCGATCAGGGTTTCGCCATCGTGCCGCCCCGCCTCTTCGGGCAGCACTAGCGAACAATCGACGCCGAGGCATCCGAGGGCCTCCATCGAGCGCCGGATTCTGGTCGGCAGCACACCCGCGGCACCCGCATCCACGCCGAAGAGGGCTATCGGGCGGGAGCGACCGAGACGCTCGAACAGCGTGGTCTCCTCGCCCGTCGCGGCGTCGCGGAAAACGACGTCCGGCGTCCGGTCTCCCGCGCGCACCCTGACCCGTCCGATCAGGGCTTTCTCCTGATGAACCGAGAGGCTCGACCCGCGGTAGTTGATGTCGAGCTGCGACATCCTTCTGGTGAGACGTTTCTGCATCGTCCGACTGCGCAACAGTGGCAGGACGACGTGGTCGCGAAACACTCGCCGGGGGCGACTGTGCGCCAGGAAGACGCTCGCGGTCTGGTCTGTGTTCTTGAGCACGCGGCGCACGACGGGCAACCGCTCTTCCGTGTAGGTGTCCAGTAGGGAATCGGGCGCCACGCCACGCAGCACCATGTCGAGCTTCCACGCCAGGTTGTAGGCGTCCTGTACGCCGGTCGTGATGCCCTGGCCGCCCGTGGGACTGTGAACGTGGGCCGCGTCGCCAGCGAGGTACACCCGGCCGTTGGCGAACCGGTCCACCATTCGGCAGCTGATCCTGAACTCTGACAACCACGTGGGGCTCGTCGCCCGGGTAACACGGTCGCCCGTGCGCTCGGCCATGAGACGCCGGACCAGACCCAGGGTGACCTCGGTGGCGCCCTCCTCGACCTTCTTTCCTGACTCGACGAAAAGCCGCCACCTGCGCTCACCCGGCATGGGGATGGCCGAGAACATGCCGTCCTCGTGGATCCAGACGCGGACGTCGCCGCGCTCGACCTCCCAGTCGAGCTCGACGTCGGCCATAAAGTAGGACACCGGGTACGTCTTGCCCTCGAACGAGAGCCCGGCCTGCTTGCGGATCACGCTGTGCGGTCCCTCGCAACCGACCAGGTATCGCGATCCGACCGTCTCCTCTTCGCCGTCGGGACGCCAGATGCGGGAGACGACTCCGTCGCTCTCCTGCGTAAACTCGACGAAGCTCGTGCCGCGCTCGACCGCGCCGCCGTGCTCGCCGAGGGCTTCGATCAACAGCGACTCGGTTACGCTCTGCGGCAAAACGAGGCTCTTGGCGTCGAAAGCGCCCCTGCCGCTCATGCCGTGGAGGCGGTCTAACCTCAGGTGGAGGATCCGCTCCCCACCCGCGTAGAAGCTGACGCCCGTCCCCGTTACGCCCCGGGACAGGAATCGGTCGAAGAGGCCCATCCAGGTCAACACCTCCGACACCCGGTATTGCAGGCCGATAGCCTTCGACGTGGTGGAAGGCTCCTGGTTCTTGTCGATGATGCGGAAGTCCACCCCGAGCCGCCGCAGCTGGCAGGCGAGGGTCAGACCGGTGGGTCCCGCTCCGACTATCAGCACGTCGATGGTGTTTGCCCGGTTCACCAACCCCTCCTCTCATTCGGCGCGCTCATTCCTGGACAACTCGCTGGGCGATCGAACCGATAAACAACTCGATTACGGCGGGATACGCGTCGCGTCCCACGTCCTCTTCGTGCAGGGTCACGAAGAACAAGGCGCGCATCAGACCCAGGAAGATGTCCGCGTCACAATCTAGCTCCACGCCGTGAATCCGCCATCGATCGAGTAGCCTGCCGACGAAAGCTTCGTCCTTGCGCATGTTGGCCTCGATCTTGTCTTCGGGCAGCTTCCGCAGCAGATGCTCGTACTCTTCGGGTGCGAAGCGCGTAAACAACGGGTGCCTCTTCCAGACGGAGAACGCCGCCCTCAGAAACTCCTCTACCTGCTGCCGGGAAGCCACCCCCGACCGAACGGACGCCCCGAGCAACTCACCGTGGTACTCGTCCTCCCACCGCGACAGGACTTCGTAGAACAGCTCCTCCTTCGAGCCGTAGAAGAGATAGAACGCTCCCTTGGAGATGCCGACCGCCCGCGTCAGGTCCTCCACGTTGGTCTTCTTGATCCCATAGGTACCGAGAAACGTCCGCCCCTGTTCCAGCAAACTTTCGCGGATGCGTCCCCTCTCCCGCTCCGAGAAACCCCTAGGCATCGCGCCCTTTCTGTCTATATGACCAACATATTTTTACAGTCATAATCATACAAGCTCGTGGCGGCGCCTGTCGAGAATGCGTTGTCATGCGCTTCTCTGGTTAAGGGAGCGCGGAGAGCTTCGCTACGAGCGCAGGATCTCGCATCGCCGCCTCCCCGACGAGCACCGCGTCGGCGCCGGCGTCCCGCAGCCGGTGGGCATCTTCGCGGCTCTTGACACCGCTCTCGGCGACGAGGGTCGCGCCGGCGAGTTTCGGAGCGAGGCGTTCGAAGGTGCCGAGGTCCACGCTGAAATCCCGTAGGTCACGGTTGTTGACGCCGAGGACTTGGGCGCCTGACTCGCGGGCGAGCTCCGCCTCGTTCTCGTCGTGGACCTCCACCAGCGGCGTGAGGCCGACCTCGACGGCCAGCGAGACGTAGCGGGCGAGCGCCGCAGCGTCGAAGAGCGCCGCTATGAGCAATACGGCGTCGGCGCGGGTTCCGGCTTCGAGCACTTGCGCCTCGTCCACGGTAAAGTCCTTGCGGAGTATGGGGAGCGCGGTGTTCTCCCGCGCAGCATCGAGGTCCTGCAAGCTCCCTCCGAAGCGCTCGGGCTCGGTTAGAATAGAGATGCAGCTCGCGCCCTCGGCCTCGTAGCGGGCGCCCCACTCGGCGGGGTCGGCCTCGCGAATAAAACCGGCGGAGGGCGAGGCGCGCTTTATCTCGGAGATCACGGCGAGGCCGGGACGCCTGAGTGCCCCCGCGAAGTCCCTCTTTTCGAAGAGCAACGCCTCCTGGTAGAGGACGTCGAGGTCCTTGTTGCCTCGCAGCTCCTCCGCGCGGCGGGCGGCGGCGGCGGCGAGCTCGTCGAGGACCGTGGCGCGCTTCACACCGTCCCCGACAGGCGGCGGGTGCTCTTCACGAAGTCTTCGAGAGCTTTCGAGGCGGCGCCTTCGCTGATGGACTCCTCGGCGAGGCGCACGCCTTGTTGTATGGTCCCGGTTCTGCCGGAGACGTGGATCGCGGCGCCCGCGTTGAGCAGGACCACGTCGCGGGCGGCCCCGGTCTCGTCGCCGGCTAGCACGCCGCGCAGGATGCGGGCGTTGAGGTGGGCGTCGCCGCCGAGGAGACCGTCCGGGGCGTGGCGGGAGAGGCCGAAGTCTTCGGGCGAAACCTCGTACTCCTTTATCTCGCCGTCCGTCACCTCGGCGACAAGGGTCGAGTCGGTCACCGTGATCTCGTCCATCCCGTCCGCCCCGTGCACGACGAGGGCCCTCTGTGCTCCCAGGCCCGCGAGCGCCTCGGCGACCGGCCGCACGTAGGCCCCACCGAACACCCCCACGAGCTGGCGTCTCGCCCCGGCGGGGTTGGTCAGGGGGCCGAGCAGGTTGAAGACGGTCCTAAAGGGTAGCTCGGCGCGCACCGGGGCGACGAACCTCATCGCCGGGTGGTGGGTGCGGGCGAACATGAACCCGATTCCGGCCTCCGCGATGCACCGGGAGACCCCTTCCGGCGCGAGGTCTATCTCCGCCCCCAGCGCCTCCAGGACGTCGGCGCTCCCGGCCCGGCTCGTTGCCGCCCGGTTGCCGTGCTTGGCGACCACGACGCCGGCCCCGCGCGCCACGAACGCCGCCGCCGTCGAGACGTTTATGGTCCCCTTCGCGTCACCGCCGGTACCACAAGTGTCCACCACCTCGTCCGGCGCCTCCACTTTCGCGGCGAAGCGGCGCATGGCGCGGGCAAAGCCCACGATCTCCGGCACGGACTCGCCCTTTACCCTGAGCGCGGTCAGGAGCGACGCCGTGACTGCGGGGGAGACGGCCCCCTCCATGATGGTCTCGAGCGCCCGCTCGGCCTCGCCCTCGGTCAGGGCCTCCCCGTCGGCGGCCTTGCGCAGCGTCTCGCGCAGCAAGGACCCGCCTCAGAGCCCCAGGAAGTTCTGGAGGAGGGCGCGACCGCCCTGGGTCAAGACGCTCTCCGGGTGGAACTGCACCCCCTCGACCGGGTACTCGCGGTGCCTCACGCCCATGATCGTGCCATCTTCGGTGCGGCTGGTGACGATGAGACACTCGGGCACAGAGTCCGGCTCGATAACGAGGGAGTGGTAGCGGGTCGCCACGAAGCCTTGATTCAGACCTCTGTAGACCCCCTCGCCGTCGTGCAGGATCCTCGCCGTCTTGCCGTGGACGGGCTCGCCGCGCACGACCCGCGCCCCAAAGGCCTGCCCTATCGACTGGTGGCCGAGGCAGACGCCGAGGGTCGGTATGCTCCCCCCGACCTTCTCGATCAGCTCGATCGAGACCCCGGCCTCGTCCGGCGTGCACGGACCCGGCGAGACGACTATCCTGTCCGGGTGGAGCTCAGAGACCTCCTCGGGCGTGATCTCGTCGTTGCGCCGCACGAGGACCTCGGCCCCGAGCTCCCCGAGGTACTGGACCAGGTTGTACGTAAAGGAGTCGTAGTTGTCTAAAACGAGGACCCGCATGAGTCTAGCGATTCTAACGGATAACCCGCCTACGAACAGGGAGAAAACGTCTTGACCTTGCTCCTGACCGAGAACGAGGTCGAGTCCCTCCTCGACATGCCTTCAACCCTGGAGGCCGTCGAGTCGGTGTTGCGCCAGCAGGCCGAGGGGCTCGCCACCAACCGCGCGCGCCGGCGCGTCTCCCTCACGAAGAGTGGGCTCAATTTTATGGCCGCGGGAGCGCCGGAGATAGGCGCCCTGGGTCTTAAGGCTTACACCGTTGCCCGCTCGGGTGCCCGCTTCTACACGATGCTCTTCGACCCCGAGGGCGGGGAGCTGCTCTCGATCCTGCAGTCCGACCGGCTCGGGCAGGCGCGCACCGGCGCCGCGAGCGGGGTCGCCACCAAACACCTCGCCCGAGAGGACGCGAACACCCTGGGCATCTACGGCGCGGGCTGGCAGGCGGAGAGCCAACTAGAGGCTATAGCCGCCGTCAGGGACCTCGATCGGGTCATCGTCTACAGCCGCCGCGAGAAGTCGCGCAAGGAGTTCGCGGAGAAGATGGGCGAGCGGCTCGGGAGGGAGATAGAGACCACCCACTCGGCCGAGGAGCCCGCGGCCCAGGACATCGTCGTCACCGTCACCTCATCCAGGGAGCCGGTTTTGCTCGGCGAGTGGCTGAGGCCTGGCGCGCACGTCAACGCGGCCGGGTCCAACTTTTTGTTCAAGAGCGAGATCGACCGCGAGGTCGTGCACCGCGCGAGCTTCGTCTGCGCGGACTCGCGCGAGGAGCTGGGCCTCGAGGCCGGCGACCTGATGCAGTCGCTGGAGACCGGAGCCATCCTGCCTGAGGCCGTCTACGAGCTTGGCCAGGTGATAGCCGGTCAGGTGCAAGGCCGCCGAAGCCCTGAGGACATAACCCTCTTCGCCAGTCAGGGCCTCGCCCTCGAAGATTTGGCCGCCGCCCGCGTCGTCTACGACCGCGCCGTCGAACGTGCCGTGGGCCGCGACATAGACTTGTAGCCGTCTGGCGGCGCGGTAGAGCCACGCTCGACGAGCCGGGTCGGCAGCAGCCTCGCCTCGGGTGGCTCGTGGTCGCCTAGCTGGGCGACTAGTATGCGGCCTGCGAGCAGGCCCTTTTCAACGTGTGGTTGGTGGACGGTCGTGAGCGGCGGGTCGGTCCGCTGGGCCTCGGGAACGTCGTCGAAGCCGACGACGGAGAGATCCCCCGGCAAGGAGAGCCCCAAGCCGGGTGCGGCCCTCAAGACACCGAAGGCTAGCTGGTCGCTCATGCACAGGATCGCCGTCGGCCGGTTTTGCGTCCCGAGCAATACCTCGGCCGCCACCCTGCCCTCCTCCGTCGTGCTTCCCGCGCACTCGAAGACGGGCACCCCGGAGACGGAGAGGCCTGCCCGTTTTATGGCAGTGGCGTACCCGCGCAGCCTCGCGCGACTAGGCCCGAAGGTGGCCCGCTCGGGCCGGCTCAAGTCCGCGAGGCCGCCAGCCGGCTCCCGCGTCAACTCGAAGGAGATGACGCCGAGGCGCCTGTGACCGAGGGAGATCAGGTGCTCCGCCGCCGCCGCGGCCGCCCCCTCGTCGTCGATGCCGACGTAAGGCACGTCCCCGACCCCGGGATGATCCACCAGGACCACGGGTAATCGGCGCCCCAGCGCCGCCCCGACCAGCGGGTCGTTATCAGCCATACAGTAGATCACGAACCCGTCCACCACCGCGTTGCCGACGGCTTCGGGATCCCGCGCCCCACGCGCCGAGCCGGGCAAGAGCAACATCCCGAGCCCAGCCTCCTCCGTCGCCACCGATATCCCCTCGAAAAACCCGACCGCCGCAGGGTCAGCGAACGCGTACGACAGCCGGTCCGAATACAGCACCCCGACCGCCCCGGCCCGTCGCCTGCGCAGGCTGCGCGCCACCGGGTCTGGTCCGGCGTACCCGAGTCCCCTGGCCGCCTCGAAAACCTTCTCTCTCAAAAGCGGTGAGAGTTGATCCGGCCTGTTGTACGCGTTCGACACCGTCGCGGGTGAAACACCAAGCACCGCCGCGACCTCCTTTAACGTCGCCCGGCGCTCCGACTTCCCCGCTCTATCCTTGACACCCATCTAACGGCCATGGTACATTACTGAAACGATTCAGTAAAACGATTCAGAAGAGGATGACGGCGGGATGATCGGTTACATGAGCCTGGAGGAGCAGGTGGACAGGGACTTCGAGCGGGCGCGGCGCCGTTCGCTGGTCGGGCGGCTCGTGGCGCGTCTGCGCGGGGATCCGGGGCAAGGGAGGTTACCCGCGTTCGAGTCGGTGCGCAGGGCTACGCGGGCTGAGAACAGGATCTATCTCGGCAGGCGGGTGGTCGAGGTGTCGAGGGTCGTGGGCAGCGTCGGCCGTTCCGGGGAATTCGACCGCGACTTTATGCCGACGAGGACGGGCGGGGACCGCTGGAAGCGGGTGGACAGGGCGTTCCACCACGGTCTGGACCTGCCTCCCGTGACGCTGTACGAGATCTGCGGCGGCTACTTTGTCCAGGACGGCAACCACAGGGTCAGCGTCGCGCGTTTCCAGGGCGTCGAGATGGTTGAGGCCGAGGTCACGCGATTCCATCCCCGGTCCCCCGCTTGCGCCTGCGACGTGGGGTGGATCCTCGGGCGCGTGCCGGGGGCGCCGTGCGGGGCGCCGTGCTCTTAGGTACGGACGGGCCTGGGTTGCGCCGGGCCCGCCTCGCGGTGGTCGCGATCTTTTTTCTCAATGGCCTCGCGCTGGCGAGCTGGTTCGTGCGGATACCGGCCATCCAGGGGGAGCTCGATTTGGGCGAAGGCTTGCTTGGGGTGGCCCTGCTCGGGGCGGCGGTCGGGGCGCTGGTCTCCATGCCGCTCGCAGGTGCGCTGGCGTCCCGGTTCGGGAGCCGCCGGGTGGTCGGGACGACGGCGCTCTTGCTCCCGCTGTCGATAGTGCTGCCGGCCCTGGCGCCTGGCCTCCTCTCTCTCGTTCCGGCCGTCGCGGTGCTAGGGGCGGCGAACGGGGCGCTAGACGTCTCGATGAACTCCCAGGCAGTCGCGGTCGAGAAGGGTTACGGGCGTCCGATCATGGCCTCCTTCCACGCCGCTTTCAGCTTCGGCGGGCTGGCCGGAGCCTCGATAGGCGGGCTCGTGGCGTCCGCGGGCGTCGAACCGCTCCCCCACCTCGCCGCCGCTGCCGCTCTCTGCGCTGCGGCTGGGGCTGTAGCCTACCAGGCGCTCCTGCCAGCGAGCGCGGACGCGGCGGACGAGGGAGCGCCGGCCTTCGCCCGTCCAACGCGCGCGCTGCTCGGGCTCGGCGTGATCTCTTTCTGCGTCCTGCTCGGCGAGGGCGCGATGTCCGACTGGAGCGCCGTCTACCTCGACGGGACGCTCGGAACCGGGCCCGGCTTCGCCGCCGCCGGATACGCCGCATTCTCGCTCGCGATGGCCTTCGGGCGCCTCTTCGGCGACGGTCTGGCCGAACACATCGGCCCCGTCCGGCTCGTCCAGGCGTGCGGCGCTCTAGCCGCCGTCGGCTTAGGTGTGGCGCTCTTGGTCGGTCAGCCCGCCTTCGCGCTCCTCGGCTTTGCCTGCGCAGGGGCCGGTTTCTCCGTGGTCTTCCCCGCCGCTCTGAGCGCCGCGGGCCGCACGGAGGGCATGGCGGCCGGCCCGGCCCTCGCCGCCGTCTCGACCGCAGGTTACACCGGCTTCCTCGTGGGCCCCCCGAGCATCGGGTTCGTGTCCGAGCTGATCGGGCTCGGCGGCGCCCTCTTTATCGTCGTCGCCCTGAGCGTCACTATCGTCCTCTCCGCCGGCGCCGTCCGAAACGCGGGCGGCAAAGCGAAGTAGTCCGCTAGAATGTTCCAACCAATGGCCTGATACCCGAGGCTGACAGCGTTCGACCGGAGGGAGAACCATGACCGAAACCTTCGAGAGACGGCCGAAGACCGGGGGCGAATACCGGCCGCTCGGCCGGGGGGAGCTGCTCGACCACGACGATCGTAGCCTGCGTGTCAAGACCGGGGCCACGACCGTCGAGGTCACCGCCCTCGCCCCCGACCTCTTCCGCGTCGGGATGTTCCCCGAGGGTCGGCCACCGCGCTACGACTCCGAGGCGATAGCCAAAGAGGACTGGGAGCCGGTCGAGGTCTCGATGCAGGAGTCTGAGGCGGAGCTTACGCTCTCCACCACGGCCGCTACCGCCCACATCGCCCTGCAGCCGCTGCGCATCGGGTTCGCCGACCCCGCGGGCCGCGCCTTCGCGGTGGACGACGCGGAGCTGGGGATGGGCGCGATCGAGACCTTCGGGACCGACGTCTTTAGCGAACCCCTCGGGAGTCCGGTCAGGCTGTACAAAAAGCGGGAGAAGGGTGAGCGGTACTTCGGGTGTGGGGAGCGGACCAGCGGGCTGGAGAAGACCGGCTCGCACCAGGTCTTCTACAACGTGGACCCCCCGATAGGCCACACCGCCTCGTTCAACAACCTCTACACCTCCGTCCCCTTCACCCTCTCGATGACGAACGGCCTGGCCCACGGCCTCTTCTTCGACAACACGCACCGGGTCGAGTTCGATCTGGCGTTGGAGGACGAGGGCCGCGCCTACTACGGGGCCGAGGGCGGGAACGTAGTCTACTATGTCTTCTGCGGGCCGACCCCAAGGGATGTGGTTGGCCGCTACACCGAACTCACGGGCCGCACGCCGATGCCGCCGCTGTGGTCTTTGGGCAACCAGCAGTCCCGCTACAGCTATATGGATCAGGAGGAGGTGCGCGAGGTCGCCCGCGGCTTCCGCGAGCGGGGCATCCCGTGTGACGTGATCTACCTTGATATTCACTACATGGAAGGCTTCCGCGTCTTTACCTGGGACAGCGATCGCTTCCCCGACCCCGAGAAGCTAGCCTCCGACCTGCGCGAACAGGGCTTCCGCGTCGTCACCATCGTGGACCCAGGGGTGAAGGCGGACGAGAACTACCCCGTCTACGTCGAGGGCCGCGAGAGGGACCTCTACTGCAAGACGCATGACGGCTCGGAGTACCACAACGTCGTCTGGCCCGGGACGTGCGCCTTCCCAGACTTCACCAACCCCGAGACCAGGAAGTGGTGGGGCGAGAACCACAAGGTCCTTACAGACGCGGGTGTCGCCGGGGTCTGGTGCGACATGAACGAGCCGGCGCTCTTCGTCCCCAAGCAGTCCACTATGCCGGACGACGTGGTTCATCCCGGCGGCGGAGAGCCGAGGTGGCACGCCCAGATTCACAACACCTACGGCTCGCTCATGGCTCGCTCTACGCGCGAGGGCCTTTTGGCCCTGCGGCCCGACGAGCGACCGTTCGTGATCACGCGCGCCGGCTACGCCGGTCTCCAGCGCCACGCCCTGCAGTGGACCGGGGATAACTCCTCGTGGTGGGAGCACCTGTGGATGAGCATGCCCCAGCTCCAGAACCTCGCCCTCTCCGGCGTGGCCTGGGCCGGGGTGGACGTTGGCGGTTTCTGGGGCGACACGACCGGCGAGCTCCTGGCCCGCTGGACGGAGTTCGGGGTCTTTCAACCCTTCTGCCGCAACCACACCGCCATAGGCACCCGCCGCCAGGAGCCGTGGAACTTCGGAGAGCCCTACGAGTCCATCTGCCGCAAGATGATAAAGCTCCGCCAGCGCCTCCTCCCTTACCTCTACACGCTCTTCGAAGAGTGCCACCGCACCGGTGCGCCTATCCTTCGCCCCCTCCTCTTCGAGTACCCCGAAGACGAGACGACCTACACCGCTGACGACGAGTTCCTCCTCGGCGGGGCCGTCCTCGTCGCCCCCCTAACCCGTCCAGGCATCGAGTACCGTCACGTCTACCTACCCCAGGGCACCTGGTTCCACTACTGGAGCGGCGCGCGCTTCGACGGCCCGGCACACATCCTGGCGCACGCGCCCCTGGGAGAGCCCGCGCTCTACGTCAAGGCCAACACTCCTATCCCGATGGGCCCCGACGCGAATCACACCGGCGAGCGACCGGTAGACCCACTGACGTTCCGCGTCCACCCTGCCGAGGGCGCCGGGGAGTCCACGCTCTACGAGGACGCGGGAGACGGCTTCGGCTACGAGAGCGGCGAGTACGCCCGCCGCACCGTCTCGTGCGACACCTCGCAAGACCGCGTAGCGGTCCGTCTCGGAGAGCGCGAGGGCTCGTTCGCCCCGGAGCGCCGGGAGGTAATACTGGAGCTGCGCAGCGTCGAAGCGGCGCAGAGCGTCTTGGTAGACGGCGAGGAGCGCGAGCCCGGTTACGGGGATGACGGTGTCCTCGCCGTCTCGCTCGGCGAGGACGCCCGTGCCGTCACGGTGGAGGTGACCCTTTAGCACCGCAGGCGTAGAAGCCCGAAGGATAGGTAGGATGCTCGCCCGACCGCTCTTTCTCGTCCTCACCCTGGCCACCGGCTACCTGGGGGTCGGGCTGTACGTGGTCCTCAGGATGACCTCCCCGAGGCGCAGGCGTCCGGAGGCGACGCCGGCGTCCGTCGGACTCGGGTACGAGAAGGTCGAGTTGCGGAGCACGGACGGGGTTCGGTTGGGCGCGTGGTGGGTGCCCGCAGAGGGTTCGTCCCGGGCCGCGGTGCTAGTCCCTGGATGGGGTGGGAGCAAGTCCGACGAGCACGTTCTGCGGACCGCACCGGTCTACAACCGCGCCGGCTACGGCGTGCTCATGATCGATCCTCGCGCCCAGGGCGAGTCGGACGGGACGCGCCGCACTCTAGGCTTCAGGGAGGTTCGCGACGTGCTCGGCGCGCTCTCCTGGCTACAGAAGCGGGGCTACGAGACGGGCGCCATCGTGCTCCACGGTTGGTCGATGGGCGGCACGACGGCGATGCGGGCGGCCCCCGGGACCGGGGTGGCGGCGGTCGTCGAGGAGGCCGGTTACGCGGACCTCCCGCTCCTGCTTGGGGGTAAGATCCCCAAGATCATACGCTTCGGCGGAGTATTCATGCCGGGCATCCTGCTCGCAGGACGGCTCTTCCCTGACTTCGACGCCTGGGCCGTCAGGCCCGTGAGGGAGGCGACGAAGCTCTCCGAAGAGGGCGTGCCGCTCTTCGTCATACACTCGACCGGGGACGAGCTGGTGCCCTACGAGCACGCCGCGATGCTCGCGGCGGCCTACCCGGGTGCGCGCGTGTGGAAGCTGGAGGAATACGGGCACGTCGAGGCCTGCCATCACCCCGATTACGGGCGAAGGGTGACGGGCTTCTTGGAGACCCTCGTGGCCGGTGGCGGTGGGCCGGACGGCCAGACCTAGATTAGGGCTTTAAGTTCCGGGTCGGTGAAGTCCCTCGCCACGATGAAGGCCCCCGCCCGGCGGAGCTTCTCCGGGTCCTGGGTGGAGGAGATGCCGACGGTCGGGATGCCGGCGGCAACCGAGGAGGCGATGCCGGAGACGGAGTCCTCAAACGCCAGAGCCTCGTCGGCGGAGACGCCGATTCTCTCCAGGGCTGCTTCGTACGGGGCGGGGTCGGGCTTGACCGCCCCCACCTCGGCGGCGAGCACGACGGTCTGGAAGTAGTCTTGCAACTTGAGGGCGGGTAGGATCGCGCCGACGTTCTCCTTCGGCGCGTTGGTGACGAGGGCCATACGCATCCCACGTCTCTTGCCCTCCTGCACAAAATCCAAGAGCCCTGGGAGGGGCTCGAGCCCGGCGGCGCGCTCGCGAAAGCTCGCCTCCTTGGCGTCGCCTATGGAAGCGCCTTCCTCCTCGGACAGGTCCGGCAGTAGGTCTCCCACGATCTCGCCGGTGCTCCTACCGCTGATCCTCTCTCTGTAGAACTCCTCATCAATATCGACGCCGTACGGTTCTAAGGCGTCCACCCACGTGGGCAGGTGCAGCGAGTCGGTCTCCGCCAGCGTGCCGTCGAGGTCGAAGAGCAGGGCCCGGTACAAAACGCTAACCGTAGTACAGAACCATGTTCAAGGCGCGCGTGACGATGAGCAGCGCCCCGATGTACAACAGGATAAACAAGTGCCCTCGCTCCCGACCCTTGCGCAGCGGGCTCGTCTTGTACTCGGCCATCCCGAGGATCACCCCAAGGGCGCACAGGCCCCACACGAAGTAGAAGGCGAAGTAGCGCGCGGCGTTGCCAGGGTCGGGGTTGAGCGAAGACCACACGAAAGCGAGGGTCACGAAGGCAGCCAAGGCGAGCGAGAGGACGAAGAGCACCCTGTTCGCGCGGCCCCTACGCTTCCAAGCGAGCCAGCCGGTAATGGTTGCGGCAACTGTCTTCACGCCGACCATGTTAGCAGCCCAAACGTCAGGCGCCGGTGAAAGGTTTTGACGCGTTTGGTTAGAGGTTCAAACTTCTCCTCGCAAACGGTGCCCGGGGATTAGAATAACCGCCGTGCACCGACTCCTTGCTCTTACCTGCGCGATCGTCCTCGCGGACACGATCTTCTACGCCGCTCTCACACCGCTCGTCCCCTACTACGACGCAGAGCTCGGCCTCTCGAAGTCCGCAGTAGGGATCCTGAGCGGTGCTTACGGGGCCGGCGTCCTGGCGGGAAGCGCGCCGGGCGCTTACCTGGCGTCGCGCGCCGGGGTTAGGGTGGCGGCCCTGATCGGGCTGGCCTTGCTCTCCGTTACCAGCCTGACGTTCGGGCTCGCGGAGTCGGTCCCTCTGCTCGTCCTCGCGCGCTTCGCGGGCGGGTTCGGGAGCGCGCTCTCGTGGGTCGCCGCCTTTACCTGGCTCGTGGGACGCGCGCCCGAGGATCGACGGGGGGAGTTGATCGGGGTGATGGTCAGCGCCGCCGTCTTCGGCGCCCTGCTAGGCCCCGTCCTCGGGAGCGTGGCTGCGACGGTCGGCACCTTCCCGGCCTTCGCCGCGGTAGCCGTGGTCGGGGCCCTCATCGCACTCTGGGCCGCCATCGAGGCCGTCCCCGAAGCAGAGGAGTCCCGCCCGATCTTCGGGGAGTTGCAGGCGATCTTGAAGCCCCGGCTCGCAACGGGCCTCTGGCTGATCGGCCTCTCCCCGCTACTCTTCAGCGCGCTAGCAGTTCTCGTTCCACTGGAGTTGGGCAGGTTAGGATGGGGCGCGGCGGCCGTGGGGGGGGTCTTCCTGGTCAGCGCAGCCTTTGAGGCCCTGGTCCATCCCCTGCTCGGCCGTTGGGCCGACCGCACCGGCTACTGGAGTCCCGTGCGGGCCGGACTCCTCGCCTCCATCGGCATCCTTCTCGTGCTGCCCTGGGCTGCGAGTCCCTGGCTTCTCGGTATCCTCGTGGTGCTCGCGGCCGGGGCCTTTAACGCCCCACTCGTGCCGGGCACCGCGCTCTTCTCCCGCGGCACCGAGAAGGCCGGTATGGAGGGCGCGGTGGCGTTTGGGATTACCAACTTCGCCTGGGCCTCGGGCTACGCCGTCGGTGCCCCCCTCGGGGGCTTCCTCGCCGACCTTCGCGGCGACGCCCTCTCCTACCTCTTCCTCACGGCGGTCTGCCTCGGGACGCTTCTGACGCTTCGACGGGCTGCATAGGCGCCACCCCGTATACTATGCCCCCACTAAGGAGAGCAAGAGATCCGGTACTCCGATGACTAGGAGCACGTAGATGACGCAGCCGATAGACCTCTACTACTGGCCGACCCCCAACGGGTGGAAGATCACGATCTTTCTCGAGGAGGTGAACCTCCCTTACAACGTCGTGCCCGTGGACATCGCCGCAGGCGACCAGTACGAGCCGGAGTTTCTGAAGATCAGCCCGAACAACAAGATGCCCGCGATCATCGACCCCGAAGGTCCCGACGGCGCGCCCATCACCCTCTTCGAATCCGGCGCGATCCTGATCTACCTGGCAGATAAGACCGAGAGGTTCTTCCCGCAAACACCGCGCGAGAGGTACGTGGTGCTGCAGTGGCTGATGTTCCAGATGGGACACGTGGGACCAATGCTCGGCCAGGCCCACCACTTCCGCCAGTACGCGCCCGAGAAGATTCCCTACGCCGTCGAGCGCTACACGAATGAGGCCGCCAGGCTCTACCGGGTCATAGACCGGCGACTCGCCGAGACCACGTTTATCGCCGGGGACGAGTACACGATAGCCGACATGGCGATCTTCCCTTGGCTCCGCTCCCACGAAAACCAGGGCCAAAGTCTAGACGACTACCCCAGCCTCAAGCGCTGGTACGAGGGTATGGAGGCACGACCCGCGATCCGGCGCGCGCTCGACGTCGGCAAAGAGCTGCGCCGCCCGCTGACGGACATAGATCAAAAGACGCGCAAGATGCTCTTCGGCGGCGGTACGCAGCCCCACTAACCCGCCTCTACGCGCGGCCGCGGCCGCCTGTAAGCCCCGACGATGTTTTGCCCCGCTGTCGGTACGGGCCAGCTTCTCCATCGTGTCCCGGGTGATGAACGGCCAGTCGAGAGGGTATGAATCCACGACGTTAACCGCGCCTGCTGTCGCGTCCGCCCTGCCTGACGGCAGCCTGCAAGGGATCTCGAGGGTCAAGCTTCTCTGTGATTTGGCCTTTTTGGTGCGAAAACTACTAACAGTAACAGTGCCACAACCCGCGCAAGCACGGTCCCACGGGGCAGGCCTAGTGGTGCCGGAGGGCCATCCGGTAGCCGACGGCGAGTAGGGGCGCCCCCCAGAGCAGCAAGGAGACCACTACCAAACAGACGCCGGGCACGAGAAACGGTGCCCCGAAACCGAACGACGCCGCGAGCATGCCACCGGCCACGGGGCCGACGGCGTTGCCCGCCGAGGTGGCGGTGGCGGCGACGCCGAACGCCTCGCCCTGCCGCTCGGAGGGAACGGTGCCCCGGATGGCAAGGTTGGCAACCGGGACCACTATCCCGAGGAACAATCCCGTCACGACGCGCAAGACCCACAACAGGGCGACGGAGTCGACCTCCGCCTGCGGGAGGGTCGAGAGGCCAGCGAGAAGTAGGGTCCAGATGATCACCCTGCGCGCCCCGAACCTCGCCGCGAGCCGCCCGCCGACGACCGAGCCCAGCGAAGCAGCGAGGGCCCCAGTGGCGATGATCCAACCGGCCAGCGACGCCACCCGGACGGGTTCCTCCATCAGGGTGTGGATGAATCCTGGCAACGCCGGCGCGGCGCTCATGATCGCAAGCTGCACCACGAATAGCGCCAGCAAGCTCGGCAGCAACCTCCTGTGCGGCAACGGTCCCAAAGCCCCGGAGCTCTCCTCTTCCGCCTCGTCCTCCGCGGGCCGCTCCTCCTTGACCCAGGCGAAGATAAGGACGGCGGAGGCAGCCAGCAGCGTCGCCGTCACCCCGAACGAGGCCCTGATGCCCACCAGGTCCGCGAATACGCCGCCGAAGAAAGGTCCCCCGGCCGCCGCCGCGAAGATGACCATCTGCAACGTCCCGAGCCTCTCCCCGGCCCTTTCGGGCGGGGCCGTCGCCGAGACGAGCACCGTCGCGGCCGCGACCGTCCCTGTCAAACACCCCTGCAACGTCTTGAGCGCCAGGAGCTGCCACGGGCTCTCCACGAGCCCCATCAGCCCCACCACAACCGCCCCGGCGACCGTCGCCCGGAGCAGCATCGGCTTCAAACCCACCCTGTCGCCGAGCCTGCCCCACAGCGGTGCCGCCAGGCCCATCGTCACCGCGGTCGAGCTGTTGACGACGCCGGCCCACGCCGCCGCGCTCCCTGCCTGCGTGACACCGAGCTCCTGCACGTAGATCGGTGTGAAAGGCAGCACGAACGTAAACCCCATCGTGGCCGCGAGCTGCGAGACCAGCAACACGACGAAGGACAGCCGCCCGTTCTCGCGCAACCACTTCATTCGCCATCCCGTCCCGCGAGATAGCGGTCATGGCCGGCGGGACCCCCCCCGAACGATATGCCTCTGTACCTGGCTACCATCTCGACGGGCGACCCTACGACACTGAGTAGCGTAACTCTCCTTCCCGGATAGCCTGGGGCTCGTGAGCCGCGGCGAACGCCCACGCGAACGCCCACGCGAACGCCGCAGACGCAGCCTTACCCGCCGCGCAAAGAAGGGGGGCTACAGGGGCGCCCGATGCCCCGACCCATACTCTCCCGAAGATGCCCGACAAAAGCTCTCACTCCGGCTAAGTCTTGCGAAACCTTCGCAACCGAGTGTAGCAAAGAGCCCGTTACAAATCCGAGTTTGCAACTTCAAAAACCGGCGCTTCGGTGAAAGAGGTCACGCCTTGCGGATGCTTCGTAGCGGTTCGCTAAGACACCTCGCACATAAAGAGGGGTGGGATGTGCATGTAGGTCGTGTTCGGGCTAGGGCCCACGGTGTCCTGGGCTATCTGGAGGGCTTCGGCGACGGTGTCGGCGCGGCCAAGTCCCATACGCTTCGTAGTCTCGGGGTCCCCGCCGACTAGGATGATGCGGCCGAGGTGGTCGAGGGCGTGAGAGGCCCAGTAGAGCACCGTGAACGGGTGGACACCATGGTAGGCGTAGGAGCTACGGTAGAGGGTGCGGTACCAGGGGTCGTAAGCGTAGCGTTCTTCGTAGCGGTGGTGGATCTCGCGTATGTCGTGGGTCTCGGTGAAGGCCTCGTTCCAGAGGTCTATGTAGCTCGGGTGGTGGATCTCGTGGAAGGCCGCCGGCATGGGGTGGGTGCCGACCAGGACCCCTCCCTCGCGCACGAGCGGCTTGCCCCGGTACAGGTTGAAGAGGTAGCCGAGGAGCATGTTGTAGACGAGGAGAGGGTTCATGATCGAGTTGACGTTGTACGGTCCTAGGTACGGGATGCCTAGGAGCAATACGTCAGCCTGTCCGTCGACGGGCACGACCATCTGCTCGTGGTTCTTCTCGAGGGTAGCGGCATGTACGGGGTCGGTGGCACCGGCTTGCACGCTCGTCATCCGGTGCGGGGCCTTGATGGACTGGAAGATGCCCCGTGAGATCCGGCGGGGCAACGTGCCCGTCGTCATGTGGTTGGCGAGGAAGTTGGCCTTGGTAACGGCGTTCCACTCGTGCTCCGGCTTCGCCATAAAGTCGAAGACCGTGGGGTAGGAGGCGTTGTTGAGGGTAGTCTCGATGTGGAAGACCTTCACGTGCTCGTCGAGCAGTTCACCCATCCGGTTTATGGAGCCATGCATGGCGGAGTTGGGCGGGTCCATGAGGGAGCGGGTGGCAGAGAGGGTGTC
>DASQVA010000304.1:0-7084 GCA_035641035.1 Rubrobacter sp.
GTTGATCAACTCCGGCACCACGTCCGTCGTGTGAGCGCTCACGATGACGTTCTCCAGCTCCCACAAGGGGCTCTCCTGCGGCAACGGCTCGACCTCGAAGACGTCGAGCGCCGCCCCCGAGAGATGCCCGCTCTGCAGAGCCTCGACCAGCGCCGCCTCGTCCACGACTGCCCCCCGACCGACGTTGGAGAAGTAAGCGCCGGGCTTCATGGAGGCTATCGCCTCTGCGTCGAGCAGGTGCTGCGTCTCCGGGGTGCCGGGCAGCGTCACGGCCACAAAGTCCGCCTCGCTTAAAGCTGTCCGCAACTCCGCCGTGGCGTACAGCTCGTCGGCGTACTCCCATGCGGCGTCGTCCTCGCGCACCGTGCGCTTGACCCCGACGACACGCATCCCGAAGGGCCGCGCCCGCCCGGCGATGGCCCGCCCGATGCTCCCAGTCCCGACGACGCACAGCGTCTTGCGCTCCAGGGTCCCTGTCGCACCCCTGCGCCAGACCTTCTCGGTCTTGTCGCGCCGCAGGCGGTCTAAGTACTTGGCGTGCTGGAGCATCGCCATGAGCACGAATTCGGCAAGTGGCCCCGAGTAGATGCCGCTCGCCGTCGTTACCACGACGTCTGTCTCCTGTAAACCAGCCTTCTGCGCCACCTCCCCGGCCCCGGCCATGCTCCCCTGCAACCACCGGAGCTTCGGAGCCACCCGCATGAGGTCGCGCACGTGGCCGCGAGGGAAGTCGTAGAGGACCTCGGCCTCGCTTAGCATCACCAAAAACTCCTCCTCCTCTGCCGGGGTCCGGCTCCAATCCTCGGGTCCGACGTGGTCCCCGGGCCACATCGGGGGCGGGACGAGGTCTTCGCGGTATAGGACCCGCAACCGCCCGTCTACCTCCCGGATGCGGCGGACGAACTCCTCCTCGAAGTAGCTGGCTATGACGACCGTGGTCACGGTACCTCCCTCTCGCTAGTCGGTATATCGATCCCCCTTACGCGCGCCGGTATCACCGCTGTTTTCTGAGGATCACGGACTGAAAGTGCAGTCCGGTCGGCCGCTCGTCAAGTGCTGTTCGCCTGAAGGAGTAAACCTCGAACGAGCTGGCGACGATCTCCCGGAGCCGCTCGTCGGTGCGGAGGGAGAAGTACCGCTTCGGGGCGTAGGGATCACCGGCCACACGCCCTCGTGTTCGGTTCCCCCGTAGACGCCAAGGTAGAAGAGACCGCCTGGTTTAAGCACGGCTCGGATCCCGCGCAGGGCGGCCGGAAGCTCGCGGTCGGGCACGTGAAGCAGGCAGTTGGGCGCGTAGCCTGCATCGAAAGTACCAGGTGGAAGATCCAATTTCGAGAGACCTATCAAACGCGCCGCGAGGCCCTTGCTCGCGCACAACGCGAGCATCTCGGGTGACAGGTCTGTGCAGACCATCTCCAGACCGCTGTCACGGAAGAACTCACCGTCCTTCCCGGGACCCGCGCCAAGCTCCAGCAGGGTGCGTACCTCCTCGCTCCGGAGCAGCGCCACAACCGCAGCCGCTCCTCTTTCCGCGGTTGGACGACCTTCAGGTCGCGCTTCCGCGCCTTGCTGACGTAGGACGCGCCCAGGCTGGCTCGCAGCTCGTCTTCCACAGCGGATCAGTATAACGGCCGGGCGGCCCCCGAATCTTTGCGGGCCCGGGCCAACGCCACGCCTGGCGGCTACCTGCTACCCTTCGTCTCATGGACGAGCTGCTGGATATCCTGGACGAGGCCGGGCGGCCAACCGGCGAGGTCGCCCCCAAGAGCGAGGCGCACCGAGTGGGGCTGTGGCACCGGTGTTTCCACTGCTGGATCTCCGGCTCCGACTCCGAAGGCGCCTACCTGCTCGTACAGCGCCGCGCGGCCGGCAAGGACACTTGGCCTGGCTACCTCGACGTGACCGCCGCCGGGCATCTTGCGGCGGGGGAAGAGGCCCTCGACGGCCTGCGGGAGGTAGAGGAGGAGCTGGGCCTGCGCGTCGAACCCGGCAAGCTCGTCCCTTTGGGCAGCCGCCGCGTCGAGCAAGAGATACCGGGCGGCCGCGACCGGGAGTTTCACGACGTCTTTCTCCTCTTCGACCCCACACCTCCTGAGGCCCTTCGGCTCCAGGCCGAGGAGGTGGAGTCCGTGCTCTGCGTGGCCCTCAACGCCGTGGAGGCACTCTACGAGGCGGGAACCGTACCGGCACGGGAGTATGCGAGCGGAATGATCGCCGCCACGCGGCGTATAAGCCTCGCGGACTTCGTCCCGCACGACGACGATCACCTCCGACGGGTGGCCCAAGCGGCGCGCTTAATGCTCGCTGGAGAGCGTCCCGCCCGGATCTTTTAGCCCGGCGTCTGGCCTCTTTGGAGCTCCTCGGTCTGGCGTACGGCGAGGTCCGCCCGCCAGAGGGCGCCCCGCGCGTCCCTGAGCGTGTTCTCGGCGTGCGTCCCCTCCAGGATCCCGGCCCTGGCTTCCACAAGGACCGTGAGCGCGCGCGTGGACCCGGCGGCCAGGTGCACGGCCGCCGTCGCGAGTGGCTCGCCGTCGCCCGAAAGCCTTGAGAGGTTGCAGGCGGCGAGGGTCGCCAGGTCGGCGCAAGCGAGGGCAGCTTCGACCAGGGAGTCGGGTGGCTTGGGGTCTTCTTCGGGACGGGAAAGGGCGTCGAGCCTGCGCTCCAGGTCCAGCGCGAGGTCCTTGACGACCCCCAGGCTCAGGGGGTCGTCCGAGTTCATCCGGCAGGACTCTGCGAGTAGGCCGGCTGCCAGAGCTCCGGCGTCCGCTAGGGTACGGTTTCGGCGGGCCATAGCGGGAGATTCTATCCCAAGGGCGCTAGGCTGGGTCTATGCGCCGGTAGCGGGCGATAGCGAACATTAAGACGCCGTAGACGAGAAGGCCCACGGCGATAGCGCCGAGCATGTAGGAGCCCAGGGGCTGTTGTTGCAGGCTCTCGAGCGCAGCGCCGAGGCTGCGGGTCTCGCCCGGGTCGGACTGGTAAGCGGCAAGGACAACGAAGGCTCCGGCCAGGCTGATGGCAACGGCGCGGGCGGCGGTGCCGACGCGGCCTGCGTAGGTCACCCAGCGCTCCTGCGCCTCGCTCATGAGGTCGAACCTCAGATCGGCGCGGAACATCGCTTTGTAAGCCGCGTAGAGCTAATAGAGGCCGACCCCGATCACGCCGAGGCCGACGAGCCCGACTAGGATCTGGCCGAACGGCGGCTGGTAGGCGAGGGCGCTCGCCGTAGCGGCGTCCTCCGAGCTGTCCTCCGCTCCCAGGATGGACTGCGCCGCTGTAAAGGCGAAGGTGCCGTGGATCGCGGCGCTCCCCACGTAGCCCACGCGCCGCAGGATGCCGTGGGGGGCTGAGCTCTTGCCGTCGGCGTCCAGAAAGCCCTGCACCAGCTTCCACAGCGCGTAGCAGGCGAGGTCAATGGCCAGCAGCGTCAGCATTACACCCCCGAAAGGCTGCGACCCTATGCTCTTCATCGCGCCGCCTGGGTCCGCGGTCTTGCCGCCCGCCCCCAAGGCCTCGCGCAGCGCCAGAAAACCGATAACGAGGTAGACAACACCTTTCGCCACGTATCCAAGCCGCGCCAACCGTCCCAATCACGGGCTCGCGTGCCGGGTCGCGCGGTCGGCGTGTTCTCTGACCTCCTCGCGTTGCAGCTCGTTTTGCGCCAACGGTCGGGCTCCTTCCCGTCTCGGTTCCCCGCGCCACCATACTCCTACCTCGCTCCGTCTGCGGCACCGTCATGGCCTAGAAGGGACGCACTCCGCGCTCGAAATGGCTTCCCCGGGGAGTTCGGCACGGACCCGGCCGGCGCGATATATTAAGCGCATGAGGGTTGGGCTGGCCCAAATCAACACGACCGTCGGAGACGTCTGGGGCAACGTCGAGAAGATGGTCGGCGCCCTGGAGCGGGCGACCGACTCCGGCGCGGAGCTGGTCGCCTTTCCGGAGCTGGCCATCCCCGGCTACCCGCCCGAAGACCTCCTGATGCGCCCGAGCTTTATCGAGGAGAACCTGAATGCGCTTCGAGATTTCGCCGGACGGGTTCCGGAGAGCGTCGTCGCCGCGGTGGGCTTCGTAGACCTCGACGCCGACCTCTACAACTCCTGCGCCGTCATCTCGGGTGGCGAGGTCCTGCACCGCTACCACAAGCGCTACCTGCCAAACTACGGCGTCTTCGACGAGAACCGCTACTTCCGCGAGGGCGCGGGTGCCCCGATGATAGACCTGGACGGCGCCCTCGTCGGGGTAAGCGTGTGCGAGGACATTTGGTACCCGGGAGGGCCTGCCCGTGAGCAGGCCCTCAGCGGGGCGAGCGTGCTCTTGAATGTCTCTGCCTCCCCTTACCACCGACGCAAGGGCGCCTTTCGGGAGCGGATGCTCGGCGTGCGGGCGTCGGACTACGGCTGCTACGTGCTCTTCTGCAACCTTGTCGGCGGCCAGGACGAGTTGGTCTTTGACGGGCACTCGGTCGTCTTCGACCCCGAGGGCAAGCTTGTGGCCAGGGCCGACCAGTTTGGGGAGGACCTGCTGCTCGTCGACCTCTACCCGGCTCGCTCGCTCGTGCAGCGGCTCCACGACCCTAGGCCCCGCAAGGAGAATCCGGAGCACCCGTCGCAGGTGGTGAAGGTTTCGGGTTATGAGCCCGCCGACCTTCCACCCGTTGAGGCCAGGGTCGAGCCGTCCCTCTCCGAAGAGGGGGAGGTGCTCGAAGGTTTGGTGCTCGGCCTCGGGGACTACTTCCGCAAAAACGGGTTCTCGCGCGCCGTGCTCGGTCTCTCTGGCGGCATAGACTCGTCTTTGGCCGCCGCCGTGGCGGTCGAGGCTTTGGGTCCCCAGAACGTCACCGGCGTCCTCATGCCGAGTCGTTACACGTCGGAGGGAAGCAACACCGACGCCGTGGCCCTCGCCAAGAATTTGGGGATAGACACCCAGACCATCCCCATCGGCCCTGCCTTCGACGCCTACAGGGAGATGCTAAAGGACGCCTTCAAAGGGTTGCCTGAGGACGTGGCGGAGGAGAACTTGCAGAGCCGCATCAGGGGGAACATCCTGATGGCCCTCTCCAACAAGTTTGGGTGGATCGTCCTCTCTACGGGCAACAAGAGCGAGATGAGCGTGGGGTACTCGACCCTCTACGGAGACTCGGCGGGCGGATTCGCGGTCATAAAGGACGTGCCTAAGAACCTTGTCTACAGGGTGGCCCGGCACCTAAACGAGAGAAAGGACCGCGAGGTGATCCCGGACTCAGTGCTCGTCAAGGAGCCAACCGCCGAGTTGCGCGAGAACCAGCGCGACACGGACTCCCTGCCACCTTACGAGGTCCTCGACCCTATCCTGGAGGCGTATATAGAGGAGGACCAGGGGATAGCGGAGATCGTGGCCGCCGGCTTCGACGAGGCCGACGTGCGGCGCATCGTGCAGCTGGTGGACCGCGCCGAGTACAAGCGCCGCCAGGCCCCGACCGGCATAAAGGTAACGGGCCGCGCCTTTGGACGCGATCGTCGCATGCCCATCACCAACCGCTACTTCGAGCGCCGCCCCGACATCTGGTAACCGGACGTGATCCTGCGACGTTCGTCTGTCCCTCGGGGCGCGTCCGGATTTCGTTCTGCGATTTTGAGGTACGTGCGTCAGGCATTGGTGGGGCACGTGGCGGTGGGGTGCCGGCGGGTGCGTAACCTGAGCTGAATGGTGGTCCCGCGTCTGGGGCCGGAGATCACGTCTAACCCGGTCCCTACTTTAACCGGATCGCTCGAGCTACAGATATCAACACGAGGGCCGACGCCGCGCAGTAGACGACGTTGGACACGACGTGGCGCCCGGGGCGGAATCGGACGGGAGCGCGACGAAGACGAGCGTACCTCAGGCCTAGCAAGCTAGAGCCACCACGGAAGCGATGCGCGGCCCGCGCGGGATGCGCGACTTGACCGCATCGGATACCTGCCCCATTCGCCTGCCAGAACGTCGGTGTGCCCATCGTACCAACCCGCAACCTGCGGAATCCTCCGCAGAACTACCTGCCCCGGGGCTACCCAGTGTTAAAGTAAGCCCTTAGACGGAGGCTCATGGAGGGGGAGCGTGTGGAGTACAGGCGTCTTGGGGATACGGGGCTGATGGTCTCCGAGCTGTGCCTCGGGTGCATGACCTTCGGGCAGGAAGCAGACGAAGAGACTTCTAAAGAGATCGTCGGCCGCTTCCTTGAGGCCGGCGGCAACTTCGTGGACACGGCCGACGTCTACTCGAAGGGCGTCTCCGAGGAGATCACCGGCAGGGCGATAAGGGAGGTCCGCGACGACGTGGTGCTCGCCACGAAAGTCCGCTTCCCGATGGGGGACGGCCCGAACGAAGTGGGTCTCTTACGCAAGCACATCACGCAAGGGTGCGAGGACAGCCTCAGGCGTCTCGGTACAGACTATATCGATCTCTATCAAGTGCATACCTGATACCCATCGTGCTACGAGAATGCGCTTCCGCAGCCGGCTAGGGCGAGAACCTTCCGAGCTAGAACTGACGCTCGTATAGTATTCGCCACTCCCTGGCAGCCGCACGAGCCAACGCTAATAGCGGGACCAAGGCTTACCACGTTCACGAAGCTGCCCAAAGATGCGTTCTCGGAACTTCGGGTGTAGGGGGTTCTCGGAAGTTCGCATACACGGCGTTCCAGGAAGTTCGCGAGCCGGTGCCTAGGACTCCATCCGCTCGACCAGGTGCGCCCTCCACTCGGGCGGCTCGAACGGCTCGGCCTAGTAACGGGTCTCGCGCCGGATCTTGCCGTCCTCGAGCTCGAAGATGGCCACGACTTTGGACACCCGCCCGCCGTCGTAGTCGTTGACCCGCTCGGCGACCCACAGCCGGTCCCTCATTGTCTACGGGTCGGGGCCGGGGCGTATGGACGCGGATCCCGTTCTTTCGGCACCCTCTCGGCGGTGTTCTTCCCTGCTTATCCGCCACCGCCACGCCTTGCCCACCTCCGGATCGTCCACCTCGGCGACGAAGGACATTCCGGCCTTGCGCAGCACCGCGTTGGAGGCGTTCGTCTCGGCCAAGGTGTGGGCCACGACCGCCGCCACCCTCGCGTCCGCGTGGG
>DASQVA010000305.1:0-2641 GCA_035641035.1 Rubrobacter sp.
AATCGTCCGCCGGAGAGGTGATCGAGGGAGGCGGTCTCCCTCGCCAGCTTCGCGGGACGGCGCCTGGGCAGCGGCGTGACCATCGGACCCAGCCTTACGCGACTCGTGCTAAGGGCGACTGCGGTCAGCGCAACCCAGGGGTCGACCACCGGCACGGGTCCAGGGGAGAAGGCGAGTAGATGGTCCCACAAGAAGAACCCCTCCCAGCCGGCTTCCTCGGCCTCACGGGCCAACTCTGCGATCGCTCGGGCGTCCACCCCTACCCCGAAGTTGGGCACGCTCACGCCGTAATGCACGCCGTCCTCCTCACCGATCGTTTCACCGAGTCCCGGTAGCCGCGCCGCTGCAAGCATACTGCGGGGGTCGCACGGCCACTAGGGGTAAGGGTTTGGGTAAGATGTGAGTAGCCGACCCGGCCAGGAGAGGAGCAGCGGTGGACCTTCTGAACGCGATCCTTGCCTACGCCATGGCCGGCGCCTTCGTCCTCTGGCTCGTCGCGGAGGATCAGGAGCGGGAGGGAAGCTCGCGGGTCCTACGCTTCGTTGGCGCGGTGATCGTCGCACTGCTTTTTGTCGGGGAGGACCGGGACTACCACTGGTGGATCGCGCTCTGCGTTGTGGTCGCGCTCGGTGCCCAGGGGATCGCCTTGGCCACCGCCTTGCTCGGGCCGCTCATCCCCGTCCCACCACCTTAGGCCGTGTCCCACCGCGCCGGTTCTTCCTCCTATCCTTATTCACCTGCGTCTCAGAAGGTAAGTTCTCCGAACTCCGGGTGTAGGGTTAGGCTTAGCCATGGCCGGCGCTACACATACCAGTCACCTCGCCGGCAGAACAGCCCGGCGTACCTTCGTAGTCGGCGGGGGCTTTGGTGCGAAGGAGCGCCGCTCCTCGAAACGATCGCCTCGACCACGCGCGAAGCCACCGGCGCGCTCGGGCGGACGCCCCGGGAGACTACACCATCGGCTTCCGGCGGTGCACGAACGCCTGCTTGAGCGCTACGACCAGCGCGCCCCAGGCGACGATGAGGGCCACGTAGAGGACGAAGCACTCGGCTCCCTGGTAGGCCACCATCGGCCTGCCCGCCGCCAGGGCCACGCCGACCATGGCGGCGGGGACTATCGCGAGCGCGAGGAGGGGGCCCACGATCACGCTTCGGCGGTACGCGAGGACCATCGTCACCCCGCCAGGGCCGTGAAGGACGACAGGAGTACCTCGCGCAGCGTCGGATCGGCGAGCACCCCTGTCTCCTTGTTGGCCACGAATTCGCCCACCTTCCCCGCACCCGACAGGCGCAGCAGGCGAAGGCCGCCACCGCGGGCGCCTGCGCCGGCCGCGACCGCACGTGCCCATTCTCGTGTGTGTTCTTCTCCGCTATGGGACTCATCTGTTCCCCTGCCCACGTATGATTACACCCTCGCGTCTACAAGACGCACTACCTCCTTGGGGCGGGGTCGACGGTGCTACGATCACAGCGAACACTAGCGGAAGGGAGGTCATGAAAGGCCAAACACGAAGGCTCGCGCAAGAGGAAGCAGGCCAGCACTTCAACCTCGATGATACGCGTGAAAACAGTCGCCACGTGACATTCCCTCCCTCCTTCGGTCGATGATAGCATTCCCTAGCGTCCGGGTTATCCCGACAAGGGTCAACTGGCAAAAGGTTCGTTTCGCCGGATGCCGTAGGCTGCACGGACTGTCGCACAGCGCCCTCAGCCACGCGAGCCCTCAGCGAGGATTATCCCCATCTGGGAAATGCGCCGGACTTCGCTGGATGCCATCATGTGTCCGATGGGTGGCACCCGAGCAAGGAGAAGGTCATGTCGTCCTCTAATCTGACCCGGTAGAGCGGGCGTGGTGAGATGCTTATCCACGTGATAGCCGACTACGGCCCCGGTGACCTCGCCTTCACAGAGGTCGCCCAGCGCATAAAGCTCCACTTGCCGGACGCTGAGCCTCTCTACACACCGGTGCCCGCTTTCGCTACGCTCGCCGCCGGGTTTTGCGCAGCGCAGCTGGGTCTGAACCCTGCGCCTCCGAACACCCTCATCTACCACAACGTCGCGCCACGAAAGGACGATGAGGAGGCCCGAGTGGGGAACGAGGGCGAGCGCCTGGCGTTCGCGCGACTGCCTACCGGCGTGCGAGTGGTCGGGGTGAACGCCGGGTACGCTTTCTCCTTCGTCCGGGACGCGGCGGAGGAGCTGCGTTGGATTTCAGTGCCTGCCGGAGGCTCTCAGTTCCGCTCCCGCGACCTGTTTCCGGAGGCGGCAGGCGAGATCGTCGCTGGTTCCACTGTCACTTTAGCAGGTGAGATCGAGCCATCGGCGATACCCGATGTACCCACGGACCGCGTCGCCTACGCCGACGGCTACGGCAACCTGAAGACGACCGCGGAGCACGACGCGCTCGCCACATCCTCCGGCACGGGGCTCCGCATCCGCATTGGTGAGACCGAGCGCGAGGCGATCGTGAGCGATGGCACCTTCGAGGTCGAGGAGGGAGAGCTGGCCTTCGCGCCGGGGAGCAGTGGCTGGCCCAGGGGGGACGGCGAGGAGGTTCGCTGGAGGGAGCTCTTCCTGCGCGGCGGTAGCGCTTGGGAGGTTTTCGGCCGCCCGGACATCGGCGCCCGTCTAGAGATCGCTC
>DASQVA010000306.1:0-5609 GCA_035641035.1 Rubrobacter sp.
AGCCGAACCCGCCGCCCATCGTGTAGCCGACGACGCCGACGTGGGGGGCCGATCCGGCCAGCCCTGCGAGGCCGTGGGCCTGGGCCTCGGGGATCACGTCCTTCCACAGGGCACCGGCCTCAACCCTCGCCGTCCGGGCCACGGGGTCAATACGCGCGCCCCGCATCCGCGACGTATTCACGAGCAAGCCACCGTCACAAGGCGCCCCGACACCGTGCCCGGTCGCCATCACCCCGATGCCGAGCCCCTCGTCTCGCCCAAAACGCACCGCGCCGAGGATGTCGTCCGCGACCTCGGCCATGACCACTACGGCCGGCCTCTGGCGCGCGTTGAGGTTCCACGCCGCGCGTGCCTCGTCGTAACCCTCTTCGCCCGGCCGCAGCAGCGCACCCCGCAAGCGGGCGCGCAACGCCTCGACCGCCTTTGTGTCGATTTTCTCGGTTTGTATCGTCGTCACGTTCCTCCTCACACTGGCCCTACCCGGGCGTTCTAGTCTTCTTCTACTTGTTCGATAGAGATGGCCGGACCGCCAGAAGCGGCCCGGCGCAAGCGGAGTGGGGGTACTTCCTACGCCGCCGTCGGTTGCCTGCGTCCCGCCTCCTCGAAGACGTGCCGCCTGGCTTCCTCGGGGAGCCAGTCCAGCCGATCCGGGTGTCCGCAATCGGGACAACTCAGCGCCTGTCCGCCGTCGCTAGTGGCGATCGGCTCGCGGTCCTCGATCTCGCCCGTCCGGCCGCAATAGCAGCTCTCTCGCATCTCTCACCTCCTTCGCTCGCGTCGAGTGCTTGTCGTCCCCAAGACCTCCGCGAAGCCGGACCTCGGGGCGGGATGCTCACATCTATAGCCGGTCGCAGACGTGGTCGCGGGATAGGTCGTAATCCCGCCCGTCCACCCCTCCTGTTCGGGGCCTATAGAGGTGCACCGAGACCGCCGCCTCCTCACCAGGGTTCCCAACCCTGTGGATGCCACCGTCGCCAGGCAGCACGGTCGAGGCTCCGTCCTCGGGACTCCACCATAGTTGCCAGACCTTCTTCAGGCGGGCGTGGTCGGGCCGCGAGCCGTCGTCGAGGCGCTCGTAGCGCTCTTCGAGCACTGAGCCCACGGCGCAGCAGTAGGCTCCCCAGGAGGAGTGGTCGTGGATCATGGTCCCGGTACCCGCCGGCCAGACGAAGATTTGCAGGGAGAAGGTGCCTTCCTCGCCGTCGTAGCGGCGGGCCACGTACCAGTTTTCTCGGTCCCTCGCTTCTTCGATTAAGGGAAGGATCTGCGGCCCCACAAAGTCGGGGTCTTCCACCAGATCGGCCAGAAAGGCGGCGGTGTGCCGCAGGGCCAGCTCCGTGGGAAGCCCGGAGAGCTTCCGCAGCTCGTTTTTGTCCGGCGTGAATGTGGTCGTCATCGGGTTCTCCTGTCTGGGTTGCCGGCAACGTCCTAGACGCTGTTCCGTCTTGCCTCTAATGGTGCTTCCCGCGCTGCTCGGCTCCCAGCGACAAACCCAAACAACAACCCAAACAATCACGCAAAAGACGGCGTGTTACGATGCCGTTGGGCACGAGGATGGCATGGGAGCGGAAGGTGAGCGGAGCGCAAACCGGCACGGGGCTCACGTTCGGTGATTTGCTGCGGCGCCACCGTGCCTCGTCCAACG
Source organism: Rubrobacter sp. (assembly GCA_035641035.1). Lineage (GTDB taxonomy): Bacteria > Actinomycetota > Rubrobacteria > Rubrobacterales > Rubrobacteraceae > Rubrobacter_D. The sequence continues at coordinate 1,646 of DASQVA010000306.1, forward strand.
TCACCCAGGAAGACCTGGCGGAAAGGACAGGCCTCACCCCCCAGGCCATCGGCCTGCTCGAGCGCGGGGAGCGGCGGCGCCCGCACGCCTACACCGTGCGCAAGTTGGCAGAGGCCCTGGGACTCGAAGGATCAGATCTCGCCAAGTTCGAGTCGGCGGGCCGCCGTCCCTCCGTCCGCCGCCAGGCGGCAAAGCCCTCCCGCCGCGCCCTTCCCGCACCCCCCACGCCTCTCATCGGACGCGAGCATGACGTAGAGGCCGTTGCGGCCCTCCTGCTGTATGAGGACGCGCGCCTGGTAACCCTCACCGGCCCAGGCGGCGTCGGCAAGACCCGGCTGGCCTTAGAGGTGGCCACCAGAGTGGCGGACGGCTCACACGTGGCGTTCGCGGACGGGGTCGTCTTCGTGCCCCTTGCACCCTTGCGGGATCCAGCCGTGGCCCCATCCGCCCTCGCCGAGGCGCTCGGGATCAGGGAAGTGGCGGACCAGACGCTGCTTGAGACCCTTAAGCGGCACCTGCGGGACAGGCAGATGCTGGTGCTACTGGACAACTTCGAGCACCTGTTGGCCGCCGTCCACGTGGTGGCCGACCTCATGGGTGCGTGCTCGGGGCTGGCGGTGCTGGCAACGAGCCGGGCGCCGCTGCGCCTCTCGGGCGAGCACCAGTTCCCCGTGCCGTCACTGCAGCTTCCCAAGGCGGCATCTCTCGCGGCGATGGATGCCTTGTCGCGGTCTCCGGCCGTTGAGCTCTTCCGCCAGCGCGCCAGGGCCGCCACCGCGGACTTCGAGCTTTCCGCGGCGAATGCGTCCGCCGTGGCACGAATCTGTGAGAGGCTGGACGGGTTGCCGCTGGCGATCGAGCTGGCGGCGGCAAGGACCAAGCTGTTCCCGCCCCAGGCGCTGCTCGCCCGGCTGGACCGCCGGTTGCCCATGCTCGGGGGAGGTGCGCGCGACCTGCCGGAGCGGCAGCAGACGCTGCGAGGGACAGTCGCGTGGAGCTACGATCTCCTCGATGCCGACGAGCAGATCCTCTTCCGGCGTCTCGCAGTCTTCGCCGGCGGCTGTACCCTGGAAGCGGCGGAGGCGGTGCGTGGCCCCGGCACGTACGGGCTCGAGGAGGGTGATGTCTTGCAGACGTTGGCCTCGCTGGTGGACAACAGCCTGCTGGTGTCGCGATCCGAGACCCCTGCGCGTCGCAAGGACGAAGAACCGCGCTTCAGGATGCTGGAGACGGTACGGGAGTACGCCGTCGAGCGCCTGGAGTCGAGCGGCGAGGCGGAGGAGATGTACCGCACGCACGCCCTGTACTACCTGGCGTTAGCCGAGGCTGCGCAACCGGAAGTTTCAATGCACTCGTGGGAAGAGTGGTGGTGGACGCAACTGGAAGAAGAACACGACAACCTGCGGGCGGCGCTTCGCTGGGCCGTCCGGGTTCGAGAGGTGGAGACGGCGATGCGACTGGCGCTGGCGTTGTGGCGCTTCTGGAACCTGGGCTCCCACCCGAGTGAAGGCCGCCGGTGGTTGGAGGCGGTGCTGGCGCTGGACGGCGCGGAGGGTCATGCAGTAGGAGCGGAGCCCACGCTGCCCGCGCGCAGGCAGGCGTTCCTACGTCTCGTGACGGGCATCCTGTCCGCGGCACAGGGGGACCACGACCGCGCGGTCGCGCTGTATGAGGAGAGCCTTGCCCTCTACGAGCGCATGGGCTACAGGAAGGGCACCAGCGGCCCGCTGCGCGAGATGGGGGCCGCGGCCTACCGCCGGGGGGACCACGAACAGGCGGCGCGCCTCAACGAGCAGGCGCTTGCCGTGGCCCGTGAGTTCGGGAGCAGGTTCGGCGCCGCCCTCGCCCTCTGTAACCTGGCGGACGTGCTGCGTGACCAGGGGGAGGTCGAACGCGCCAAGTCGTTGTTGGAAGAGAGCCTGGCCTCGTTGCGGAGCCAGAAGGGCCCGTTGCGCATCGCCAACGCACGCGTCAACACGCTCTCCAGACTTGGTAGCATAGAATGCGAGATGGGCAGGGACGCTCGGGCCTCGGAGTTATTCGAAGAGAGCCTGAGAGAGGTGTGGCGGTTCGGCTTCGGGTTCGAGGGCGTGGCCTGCCTAGAGGGGCTGGCCCGGGTGGCGGCCATGCAGGGCCGGTCGGAGCGGGCGGCGCAGCTGCTAGGGGCCTCGGCCGCGCGGAGCGAGGAGCTGGGTATATCCCTCTCGCCGATCGTTCAGGCGGATCACGACCATGCCGTGAACGCCGCCCGCGCGGCGCTCGGGGAAGACGCATTCACGACCGCGTGGGCCGCCGGACATGCGGAGTCTCTCGAGGAGGCCATCACCGACGTCCTGAGGACAACGAATGAAGAGTAACGTGTAGGCTCATCTGCGGCGAGCGCAACTAGGATCAGGCCGACCCTCCGCGTGCGCTGAGACGAACCCTGACCAGGGAGAGGGGACTTTACACGCTAGGGGAACCCAAGACCAAGTGGAGTCGCCGGACGGTCAAGTTTACGGGGGTAGCGACGGAGGCCCTGAGGTGCCACCTGAGCCGCCAGATGGAGGAGATAGATCGGCTGGGAGACCTCCACCGAGACTAGGGACCCGTCTATACATCCGACAGCGGCGCCCTCTGAACCCTTCCAACATCCGCAACAGTAACCTGCACCGTCTCATTAGATGAGCGGGCTGCCGGAAATTCGTTTCCACGAACTTCGGCACACATGCGCCACGCTGCTGCCCTTCAAGAACGTCTACCCCAAAATATTTCAGGAGACGTTAGGCCACGCTACCGTAGCCATCACCCTCGATAACTACAGTCACGTCTTGCCCGGGGTGGGGGACCAGGCGGCAGCGGCCATGGAAGTCACCTCACTGTAGCAGCCGCATCATTGTGAGGTAATTGTCAGCACGGTTGCTGCACAAGCGGCTCACCTTTATTCGGGATGCTCATTCTTGTTCCGCGTTTATCCTGGGAAACAGTGTATTTCCAGAGTGGAGCCGAGGGGATTCGAACCCCTGACCTCTGCCGTGCAAAGGCGGCGCTCTCCGAGACGCCCGCGCTAATCGAGGTAGCAGGTTACGCAGATCGCCGTGTACTCACTCTTGGATGCCGCCGAGTACTCAAAACGCTGTCTTGGGAGCCGCACCTTCACGCGGGATCAAAGCGAACCCGAGGGCTTTATGAGCAGGAAGGTATGCTTCAGAGAAGGAACGTCAAAACGTTCCTACGTCCTCCCAAATCGAGGTCTCCTCTCCAAACGCACCGCTTATCTTCAATGCCGTCCGCCAAAGCCTGGACAGTGGGATTAAACATAGCGTATACCTTGCGGCGTTTCTCTGGAGAAATAACTTCTAAGGCCTCAGGAGTAAGGGTTGCACAAGCTTACATGATCAGGTGCATGTTCCGCTCCATAGTGGCTGTAAACCTCTCGCCCCTACCAACTACCGAAGCGAGTTCCTTCTCTGCGGTTAGTGCGTTTCTTTGGTAGCCTCGAGCTTGGCTCTGAGCTCGATCAGGGTCATAGTTTCAGCGGCGAACATCTCCTGATACTTATCACGCTGATGCTCGATCTCGGCGAGCTTTGCTGCCCACGCCCTGGCCTTCAGTGTCCGGATTTGTGTGAGTCTTCCGCTCCTGTTCGATCATGGTCTGCAGATCTTGAGGAGATTCACTGGACGCACCTTCAAGACGTCGGCTTCTTCAGCGTCGTCGGGCTTCCACTACCACGATGCTCCACCTGCCACACGGCTTCGGGTGTGAGTCCAGCTCTCATCGCCGTTCTTATAATCTCGTTGTTGGCCGCCGTGTTCAACGTATCGATCCTATGCAGTGAATAGCGCGAGCGAGATAAGATCCAAGCCTAGATATCTGCAGCCTACCTCGCAGCTATCTCCTTGATGGCCACTTTCTTCGTTTCGAGGCTGTTCTGAGCGCCTCCATTGGTCTGCTGTTGGATTTCAGGTGGTTAGCGATAGTC
>DASQVA010000307.1:0-8554 GCA_035641035.1 Rubrobacter sp.
GATCGATGCGACCGACCTCCATGCGCCACAAGAGCCTCAAAAACTCGTCTCTTTCTGCTGCCCACTTGGATCTTTTTTTCGGCTCCTGCGCAGGCGTCCTACTGCGCGGCAGACCGTCGCTTCGCTCACCCTCACCCCCGACGCCGCGAACAGGAACTCGGCTCTTTGGGAGTGGGTGGCCCACGGTCTCTCCTCGAGGTCTTCTAAGAGCAACTTCGTGGCCTTCTCGTCCAGCTTTGGGGCTCTGCCTGGAGCCTTTCTGGGTTCGAGCGTTCCGCGCTGGTCGAGTTGCTTGCACTAACGCTTGAGCGTCGCGCGATCGACCCCGAAGCGGCGGGCGGTCTCGGCCTTGGGGACGCCCTTCTTCACCGACTCGACGATCTTCTTCCTGAGGTCGAGCGAATATCCACTCATGCATCCACGATACCCGGCGCACCATCATCGCAATTTGCTGTCAGAAGAAACGACAAGCCTTAGTCTTATTAATTGTACCGACGGCACCACTCCGTCAATAGTTCCAGGCCTCCGCCAAACCGGCCGATCCTATGACCTTCCACTATTGACTCCGCTAACTGCCGCTCACAGCGGGTTTCAGTGTAGTTGAGCCGCACGTATGATTAGTACATACCGTCCCGTACGAAAAGATCTCTCGACTGTTCACACATGCCTGGAGTGCTGCGTGGGTCAACATCTCCGCAACCCGCTGTGAGAACATCGAGGCAGCACAGCTCAAAAAGAGGGCGACTTCGCCAGTTTGCGAAAGCATTATCACGAATTGGCGGAGGATGCCCTCGGCTCACCCTCACAGCAGCAGCAACGGCGCCTATCCTCCTGCTCGCCGCCATAGTACTATTCCTCCTCTTGCTCGGCCCCACCCCGCGGCTGTCGGCGGGGAGACCTACCACCTGCAGCTGACGGGTACCGGAGGCGCCCGTTCGGGCATATACCACCTGCGCCCAGGCATAACAGAGAGTCCAACCACGCCTCCTGAACGAGTCTATTTGTCTGTCGGGAGGCTCTAGAGCGTAGGCTTCGTCGCAGCGAAGCCTACCCAAGAACAAGGGCCGGGGCGTAATGCCCCGGTACTCTCTTTGAGCCCTACTCACGAACTGCGTACAGAAACCATTCGATAAAAAGCTGGAGGGGTCCAGACGTTGTGTTTTTGGTAGCGCGAAGCAGCACTAAGGACTTGCTGAACCGCCGCGCCAGCCCCAACCAGGCGAACGTCCTCCCCACGACCCATCGGCGAGGCAACACCCGGAAGCCACGCGGGTTTTCCGAGCTTCACTAGCCTATAGCGTCACAGCTGCCGGGCGCGGTGGTAGGAAACACCAACGCGCCAACCCAGCTCCATCTCGGCCCACTGGCGGAACCCGCGCGTGTATGCCCCGTCGGCCCAGACCAGCACCCTCCAGGGCAGCTCTGGCTCACCGCTTTACGCTCGGTCGCCTAAAGGGCAACGCGCAAAAATCGTCGGATCGTTCGACCGCGGCTACACCCGCCAGAGCGGGTGTGGCGTCGGAAGGCGTAGCGGACCCGGCAGTATGGCAGGCATTCAGAGAGAAGGTCGCGAAAATTCGCGACGAGGCGCCGCTTCAGGTTCCTCTCGTAGCGCAACACCCGGTCCCCGCTCGCCTGCGACCTCTTGTACTCCTGGAGCTCTGGCCGCCACAGATGCTTCTCGCCCTCCGGGTGCCAGGAGAGGTTCACCCCGTGCAACTCCTCCGTGTGGGTCAAGAAGATCACCTCCTCCGCCAGCTGCGCCTTCGCCGCCTGCGAGAGCGCGGAGTCGAGCATCCCGAAGAGGCCAGCGTAGTCTGACACCCAGCCCTCCTTAAGAATCACCGGCCCGAAGTTCACGTTTACCTCGTAGCCGGCCTCGACAAAGTCGTTTATGGCGGCGACGTGGTCCTCAACCCTCGAGGTCCTAACGTCCACCAGCTTCGATGTCTCGGGCAGCATCAGCGAGAACCGTATTCAGGTCCTGCACCGAGGATCGTAGCCCAGGAGGTCGCGGTTGACGAACTTGGTGGCGAAGGTCGCCTTCGCGTTAGGCAACCCTCGGAAGAGTTCGACGGAGTCTCGGACAGTTGCGCTGATCGCGGCGTCCACCGAGAGATCGCTGTTAGTCCCGAGCTCATAGACCCAAAGATCCCTATCCGCCTGGGTCGGCCCGAGTTTCATGCCCTGCTTGGCAACGTGGCGCTCGAGGGCGCCCAGAATCTCTTCCGTGTTCACGAATGTCGTGATGGGGTTTGCGTAGCCCTTACGGCGGCGACGTAGCAGTACGAGCCGGCCATCGCACATCCGTTCGCCTGGGACGGCGCGATAAAGTCCGCGCCCCGGTAGAATGGGCGGATCCGGAGTCCCTTCTTAACGCCGAGAACGATGACGGTCTTCTTGGTTCTGTTCCACTCCTCGACGCCGCACTCGTCGCCGTGCAACTCCGGGATGTTCCTATGCGAGGGGACCTTGACGAGGTCCGCGGCCAGGAAGCGGTCCATTATCTCGCGTCCGCGGGCGTACTCGCGTATGGCCGCCTCAAGGTAGATCCTGCCGACGTGCAACAGCCCGCCAGCGACCTTGGCGGCGATCTCGTTCATGGATTAGTTGTACGAGGCGTCGGCGTCCGCCACCGTAACGCTGAACACCTCCCCCGTGCTACGAGAGCCTTAAGGCTCGTCGCGTCCGTGGGCCTCGGCCGGGGGGCTGGTAGCCTCGACGGCGGTGAAGGGCTCCAGGATCACGTACGTGTGCGACGCACCCTTCGGGACGGTCCAAGAATCGCCGACCGCAAGTGAGATGGTCTCGCCCTCCAAACGCAGCTCCGCCCGGCCCCCGATCACGTAGCCGACCGTCTCGTAGGGGCGCGCGGCCTCCGGTTTGGGCTCGCTCGGCTCCTCGGCGTCCCACAGGCGCATCGAGACGGATTCCCCCGAGGCGAGGTACCTCTGTCCCATCTCGCCCCTAGGGGCGCTTCCCTCGTTTACCTTGTCCACGTTCTCGGCCATCCCTTTCCTTTCCTCTCTCGCGGCCTTCCCGACGAACGCCAGTGCCACGGACGTTACCACGGCGCTGACGTTGGCGGGCTCCTACTGGCCGCTGGCCGCCGGTTTGGTCGTTAGCGTCTCCTGGCGATCTCGGCGATGTTCTCGGCGTTCACGCCGGGGGCGTAGATCGGGGGCGCCGGGTTGTGGTCGGGGACCTCGCCGCCCTCGGGTGGGCCGCCCTGAACCTCGCGGGGCTCGCCGGTCTCGGCCTGCAAGCCGTTCCAGATCTCCCCTATCTGCCTGTAGTCGGTACTAAAGCAATACAGGATGCGGTGGAAGCCCCTGTCCATGTACTTCTTGGCGTCCGGGAACTGGGTGCTGCTGATCTCCGGCACCGGCAACAGCCTGGTGATGTCCACGCCGGAGAGGTCGGAGAGCGTCTTGGCGTAGGCCTCCTCCTGGTGCACACCGCCGCGCACGATCAGATACCCACCATCTCGGGGGCCACCGGGTTCTGGTCAGGCGCGCGGTCCGGCCTCCCCCACTTCCTCGGAAACCTCCGACTCGAACTTCTGGAAGTTCTCCCGGAAGAGGTCGGCGAGCTTTCTGGCCTGCTCGTCGTAGGCTTCGCCGCTATCCCAGGTGCCGCGGGGATCGAGCACCTCCGTCGGGACACCAGGCACCTCCACGGGTACGTTCAGGCTGAAGAAGGGGTCGGTGCGGGTCTCGGCGTCGTCGAGCTTACCCTCGATCACGGCGCGGACCATCTCCCGGGTGGCGGCGATGTCTATGCGGCTTCCGACGCCGTAGGGACCGCCGGACCAGCCGGTATTGATCAGGTAGCACCGCACGCCATGCTCCCTCAGACGTTCGGAGAGCATCCGCGAGTAGGTCGTCGCCGGCAGCGGCAGGAACGGCGCCCCGAAGCACGTCGAGAACGTCGCCTCTACCTCTAACTCCATCTCCGACTCGGTCCCCGCGAGCTTCGCCGTGTAACCGGACAAGAAATAGTAGGCGGCCTGCTCTGGGGAGAGCGCGCTTATGGGCGGCAACACCCCGAAGGCGTCGGCGGTGAGGAAGAGGACGGCGCTCGGGTGGCCACCCCGCCCTTCGGGGATGGCACCCGCTATGTACTCCAGCGGGTAGGCGGCGCGGGTGTTCTCGGTGAGGGTACGGTCAGAGAAGTCCACCGCGCGGGTGCGACGATCCATCCCGACGTTCTCCAGCACCGCGCCGAAGCGGATGGCGTTCCAGATTTGGGGCTCCTTCTCGGCGGAGAGGTCTATGGTCTTGGCGTAGCAGCCGCCCTCGAAGTTGAAGGCGCCGGTATCAGACCAGCCGTGCTCGTCGTCGCCGATTAGGCTGCGCTCCGGGTCGGCCGAAAGGGTGGTCTTGCCGGTACCGGAGAGCCCGAAAAAGAGGGCGACATCCCCGGTTTCGCCCACGTTGGCCGAGCAGTGCATCGGGAAGATGCCGTATTCGGTGGGCAGGACAAAGTTCAGGACGGTGAAGATGCTCTTCTTAATCTCCCCGGCGTAGGCGGTGCCGCAGACCAGCACAATCCTGCGTTCGAAGTCCAGCCCGATAAACGTCTCGGACTCGGTGCCGTCCTCCTCGGGATCGGTCAGGAGGCCTGGGACCGAAATCACGGTCCAGTCCGGCTCGAAGGAGTCGAGCTCCGCCTTCGAAGGACGCCTGAACAGTTGCCTGGCAAAGAGGGCCTGCCAGGCGTGCTCTGTGACTACCTGGACGTTCAGGTGGTAGCGAGGGTCGGCCCCCGCGTAGGCGTCTACGACGTAGACCTCCTCCAGGTTCTCGACGTAGGAGGCAGCCTTCTCCAGGAGCGCCCTAAAGGCCTCGCTCGGGAAGGGTTTGTTGACCGGTCCCCAGTTCATCGCGCCTCGGGTGACCTCGTTCTCTACTATAAAGCGGTCTTTGGGGGAGCGGCCCGTGCGCTTGCCGGTCCTGACCACGAGGGCCCCCGAAGGCTCGGAGATCATACCCTCCCGCCTCCTCACGGACGCCTCGACCAGTCGCGCGGGCGGCAGGTTCTCGTGCACCGCCCCGAGGTTCTCAACCCCGAAGCGTTCCAGCGTCATCTTGCGAACCGCCAGATCCATACTTTTCCCTTTCACCCGTCCGAACCCGGCGCAGAAGCCGCAGGTCTCTGGCGTCGCGCCGCTCGCCTTCGGGATTCTAACAAAGCGCCGATATCGCCGCCGCAGGTGTCCCGCCCCGGGTGCGGGCGGCCGGCGGGTCGTCGTTTCCGAGGCGGCGACGCGGGGTAGTAGAGGATACAATTCGTTTCGATGGGGCTCTTCCGAGGAGGTACGTGGTGGCGCAACAGATAGATCAGGAGACCGCAGGATCCGAGCAGTGGCGTGGTCTCGCGCAGCAGCTGCGGGCTGACAGTATCCGCTCCAGCACCGGCGCGAACTCCGGGCACCCCACCTCGTCCATGTCGGCGGCGGACCTTATCGCCGTGCTGATGAGCAAGTATTTGCGCTACGACTTCGACGAGCCCAAGAACCCGAACAACGACCACCTGATCTTCTCCAAGGGCCACGCCTCGCCGCTGTTGTACTCTGCGTACAAGGCGGCCGGCGCAATCACGGATGAAGAGCTCATGACCTTCCGCGAGTTCCACAGCCGCCTGCAGGGCCACCCGACGCCGCAGATCCCGTGGGTCGACGTAGCCACCGGCTCCTTGGGCCAGGGGCTCCCCATAGGCGTCGGCGTGGCGCTCGCCGGCAAGTACCTAGACGAGCTCCCCTACCGCGTGTGGGTTCTCTGCGGGGACTCCGAGATGGCCGAGGGCTCGATGTGGGAGGCCTTCCAGCACGCCGCCTTCTACAAGCTCGACAACCTCATCGCCATCCTCGACATGAACCGCCTCGGCCAGACCAGGGAGACCATGGACGGCTGGAACGGCGACGCCTACGCCGAGCGCGCCCGGGCCTTCGGCTGGCACACCATTCAGATCGACGGCCACGACCCAGAGCAGATAGACCGCGCCTACGCCGAGGCCCTAGAGCACACGGACGCCCCGACATTTATCGTCGCGAAGACCAAGAAGGGCTACGGGGTCTCCTTTCTCGAGGACAAAGCCGGCATGCACGGCAAGCCGGTCGGCGCCGACCAGGAAGAGCAGGCGCTTGATGAGCTCGGCGGCACGAACGACCTCCGCGTCGAGGTGCAAAAACCGGACGGGGGCAAGCCCTCCGCCGCGAGCTCCAAGAGCGCGCCCGAATTGCCGACGTGGGAAGTCGGGGACGAGGAGGCGACGCGCGGGGCCTACGGGGCGGCCCTCAAGGCGGTCGGCGCCTCCCGCGGCGACGTGGTCGCCCTCGACGGCGAGGTGAGCAACTCCACCCACTCCCAGGAGTTTGCCGAAGAGTACCCCGAGCGCTACTTCGAGATGTTCATCGCCGAGCAGCAGATGGTCGCCGCAGCTGTGGGGATGGACGTGCGCGACTACGTGCCCTTCGCCTCCAGCTTCGCCGCCTTCTTCAGCCGCGCCTACGACTTTATCCGGATGGCCGCCATCTCCAGGGCCAACATCCGGCTCTCCGGCTCGCACGCCGGGGTCTCCATCGGCGAGGACGGCCCCTCGCAGATGGCCCTCGAGGACATAGCGATGATGCGCGCCGTCCACGGATCGACAGTCCTCCAACCCTGCGACGCCAACCAGACCGCGCACCTCGTCGCCCAGATGGCCGACAGGGAGGGGATCGTGTTTCTGCGGACCCTGCGCCCGAAGACGCCCGTGATCTACGACGCCAACGAAGAGTTCCCCATCGGCGGCAGCAAGGTCGTCCGATCCTCCGACGAGGATCAGGTGACGGTCGTCGCCTCCGGCATTACGGTGCACAACGCCATTCAGGCTATCGAGGGACTGCAGGAAGAAGGCATATCCGTGCGCCTGATCGACGCCTACTCCATAAAGCCCATAGATAGCGGGACGCTGCGCACCGCCGCAGAGGCCACCGGTGGCAGGGTCGTCGCGGTCGAGGACCACTGGCCCGAAGGCGGCCTGGGCGAGGCCGTCTTATCCGCGCTCGCCAGCCAGACCGGCGGCCTCGAGTTCGAACACCTGGCAGTGACCAACATGCCGGGCTCGGGCAAATCCGGGGAGCTCATGGACGCGGCCGGTATCAGCGCCAAACACATAGCCGACGCCGTACGAGGCCTCCTCAATAGGTAAACGGATCCTACTTTTGGAGGCCCGGTACGTCGTGCCGGGTCTCTCCTTTCACCCAGTGCGACCCCCGCCGTCCTCTGTGTTGTGGCTACTTAAGGTAGCGTAGGGTCGAGCGGGCGGCGAGGTAGCCACACATGCCGTGAACCCCACCGCCCGGCGGCGTCGACGACGAGCAGATGTAGAGTCCTCTGGCGGGTGTGGAGTACGGGTTGAGCTTGGGCACAGGACGGGTAAAGAGCTGGCGGAGGTCCATAACGCCACCGTTTATGTCCCCACCGACCAGGTTGGCGTTGTGGCGTTCGACGTCGGCCGGTCCGAAGGCGCTTTTGGCCAGGACGCGGTCGCGAAAGCCGGGGGCGAAGCGTTCGATCTGGGCGCTTATCCTCTCGGCCATGTCGAAGGTCGAACCGTTCGGGACGTGGCAGTAGGCCCATACGGTGTGCTTGCCCTCCGGGGCGCGCGTCGGGTCGAAGAGGCTCTGCTGGGCTAGCAGAACGAACGGCTTCTGGGGGTGCTCGCCACGCCAGACGGCGGCCTCGCCAGCGGAGACCTCGGCCAGCGTGCCGCCGAGGTGGACCGTTCCGGCTCGTAGAGTCTCCTCCGCCTTCCAGGGGATCGGTCCGTCGAGGGCGTAGTCCACCTTGAAGACGCCGGGGCCGTAGCGGTAGCGCGAGAGGGCTTGCCGGTAGCCGTCGGTGAAGTGCTCGCCGGCTATCGCGAGCAGCTGGCGGGGGGTTACGTCGAAGAGGACGGTCCGGGTGCGCGGCACCTCCTCCACGCTACGCACCCGGACGCCGGTGAAGACCTCACCTCCCAAAGAGCGCAGGTAAGACGCCAGGGCGTCGGCTATCTTCTGCGAGCCGCCCTTGGGGAAGGGCCAGCCGAAGGCGTGCCCCAGGGCGCCGAGGACAAACCCGAACAGGGCGCTGGGCCGCCTCTCCAGCGGCAAAAACGAGTGGGCCGCGTTCCCGGCGAAGAGGGCGCGGGCCCTCTCCCCCACAAAGAGCTCCTCGGCGAGGGCGCGGGCGGAACGCAGGGATCTCACCCCCGTGGCAGCCAGGGCGAGAGGGTGCCGAGGGAGCCGCGGCGTCCCGTAGAAGGTGGCCGCTATCCTGCAGGCGTCTTCGGAGATGGGCTCCATAACCCGCCGGTACCTTTCGGCGTCGGGACCGAGACCGGCGCCCGTGTGCCCCACGGAGCGCTCCAGCAAGACCGCGGTGCCGTCGTCCAGGGGGTGGGCGAGCGGGGCGGGCGGGTGGACCCACTCTAAGCCGTGCTCCTTTAGCGGCAGCGAGTCGAAGACCGGGGAGGCGTATCCCAAGGGGTGTATAGCAGAACCGAGGTCGTGGACGTAGCCCGGCAA
>DASQVA010000308.1:0-3717 GCA_035641035.1 Rubrobacter sp.
TCCCGATCACGAGTAGGTTCCGTTCTTCGTGCTCGCTCATGCGCGTCCTTCCGTGGGATACGTTAGCCCTGCGTAAGCCCTGCCGCTCCATTCTACTACCGGCCCGGACGAACCCGCCGGGATACTCGGATATAATCGGCCACGAGATGCTAGAGAGCGGGGACATGCACAGCAGGGTGGAGGCGGCGCTGGATAAGGTGCGTCCGGCGCTCAGGGCCGACGGGGGCGACGCAAGGGTCGTGACCTGCGACGAGAAGAGCGGCTCCGTAAGCATCCAGATGCTCGGCGCCTGCAAGGGGTGCCCGCTCTCGCAACTCGACTTTGTCTACGCCATCGAGAGCCTTATCCGGCGCGAGGTGCCCGACGTACGCGAGATAGTCGCTGTATAGGTTTCAGGCATCAGGCATCTGAATACAGTTTCTGGGGGTTGTTAGAGAGTCAACGAGCGTAGCGGCACGTCCTCCACGGCCCCGAAGACCACGCTCCTCATAAGCAGCCAACTTCGGACGATCACAAAGGAGCTAACGGCTGAAGGCTGAAACGTGTAGCCTATTGCCGCTCTTGCGGAGTGGAGCGGAGGGCGTTGGGTGGGAGGGATTTGCGCGCCTCCGTGAGCGCGTCGATCGCCTTTTTTCGCGCGTGACGAAGTTTCACGCGCCCGAGGAGAGAGGCTTTCGGGAGCGCCTCGTTGGTAAGGTGGGTCAGCGTGATCATGTCGTTCGCGCACGCCCTGTAGCCGAGGGTACACATCTCGACCCTTACCTCGTCGGAGGGTGTCTCTTCGAGGGCGTGCCGGATCTCCTCGGCCCGCTCTACTATGGAGCGCGATAGCCCCTCAGGGGTGTCGGTCGCGGGTCGGCGGGGCCTGTAGCCCACGATAGCATCCGGGGAGAGCCGGCGCGCGAGTCTCCACCGGGCCGGACCCTCGAACCTGCGGCGCATAATTATCGCCGCGACGAGCGTCAGCGGGACCAGGGAAGAGAGGAGTAGCACCGGCGCGTTCGGAGCCAGCGCCGAGAGCGTTAGGAGGGCTGCTATCTCGACCGCCAGTATCGACGCTACATAGAACCTGAACATTCCTTGTGGCACCTCTCCGCCACCACCATCAAGGAGCCTAAGTCTAAGTTTCGCCTGGCGGTTTGGCAAGTGTCAAGCGGTCCGCCTGTATAATCTTTGCGTGCCGAGCAAGAGAGTCCCGGAGTTCAGCCTTGAACACCCGCTGGCGAGCGCGTTCGCGGTGATCCGGGGCGTCCTCTTCTCCCCCAGGATCTTCTACCGCGACTTCGAGGCCGAAGGGCCGCTCAAGGAACCGACGCTCTTCGTCCTACTCGTCGGCGCGGTCACTGGGTTCCTCGGTGCGGTGGTCGCCCTCGCCTCCAATCTATCTTTCGGGGAACTAGGCCTTGGGGACGTGTGGTCGGCGGTGCTAGAAGGACTTCTCTTCGCGCTGCTCTCTCCGGTTTACGTGGGGATAGCGGCGGGGTTCTATCTCCTCGCTATCAGGACCTTTGTCGGTAAGGTCGGGAGCCTGGAGGAGGTCTACCGCATCGCGGCCTACGCCTTCGGCGCCCTTATACTTTTCTGGATCCCCGTCGTCGGCGCCTTCGCCGTCACCTATGCCTTCATGATCTTAATGGGGATCGGTATCCACAGCCTTTACCGAACCTCTTTTATCACGACCGTTGTCGTCGCCCTGAGCGGCTTCGTACCGGTCGCGACGGCCTTGATCTTCGTCACGACCCTCGGGTAGGCCTCTCGGAGAGCGCCGCGTACTCCCGCAAGTCCCTCTCCACCCGCCGCCGCAGACCATCCGGGGCGGGGCCTAACTTTTTGCGTGGGTCTCGCCCGTAACGCTCCACGAGTAGCCGGTGCGAGATCGTTAAATACGCCCGTCGTATCGACAACTCTACCGGCACGGTCATCTCCCTCGGAAACACCCGGTAGGCGGTGTCTTCCCGCACTCCCAACGCCGGCGGCTGCATACCACGCTGCCTCCTCGCCGCGAGCCGCCGCTCCCACCGTTGCCTCAAAGACCGCAGCTCCTCCGTGTCTGGGGCGACGTTTAGGGGACCCGTCTCGAAAGGGTCCTCGGGGGTGAAACCGAAGGACTCCTCTAAGAGGCGGCACGCCTTGCGCGCGCCGCGCGTCAGCAGGTACTCGTACTCGCTCCTCAGCAGGACGAGCTGGGCGTCGTAGTAGACGCCGAGGCCGTCCCTCGCCGGACGCCCCGCATCGAGCCCCCGGCTCGCGAGCCTCTCCCGGAGATGATCGGCGCGCCCCCGCAGCCTCAACCGCTGCCGCAAGAACAGCCCGCCGCCCGACAGGAGCCCGGCCGCCACCGGTATACCCGGCGCGAACGGCCCGGCCCACGCCGTGCCGAACAGGGGCACCGAGAGCAAGACCAGCGTCGCTACGAAGCAGACGGCTGTAAAGCCCAGCTTCGTCGCCCGCTGCCCACCTCCCGCTGCCTCCGAGTACAGGTGGCCCAGCTTGTACCACAGCGCGAGCGTCTCCTCGTCTGGCGCGGCGGGTGTGTGCGGGCTCTGCACGTCCTCTATTCTAAACACCATGACCGCCCGAACCCCGGTACTCGCCCGCGCGCTGACGAACGCCCTAAACCCTTTCTTTATCTTCACGGTGCTCTACGCCTTCGTGGCCTTCGCGGAGGCCGGCCCGGGAGATGCCGTGCTCTACCTAACGTTGGAGTTGCTCGCCGCGGTTGCCGTGGCTGCGTACGTGCTCTTCATGCGGCGTCGCAGGCGGGTGGGGGACTTCTGGATCTCCACCCGCGCCGAACGCCTCACCCCCTCCCTGTTTCTGCTCGCTGCCTTCGTTGCTCTGCTCGGCGCCCTAGCGCTCCTCGATGCCCCGCGAGACCTCTTCCTGCTGACCCTCTCCATGGGCCTTGCGAGCGCCACGGTCGCCCTGATCTCACTGGTGTGGAAGGCCAGCGCCCACTGCACCGTCGCAGGCCACGCCGCCGCCGCCGGGCTTCTTCTGCTTGGCCCCTTGGGCGTCATCTTCCTCCTCGCGCTGCCGCTCGTGGTTTGGTCGCGGGTCGTGCTCACGGCGCACACCCTGCCGCAGGCGCTCGCGGGCACGGCGATGGGGATAGGATTCGCGGGTCTAATTCTGGTATGAGAAATTCCCGTCGGAGCGGGCTAAGAGAGCCTCGCGAGGACGACGAGGCTCTACCTGCTCCTACGAGGCGAAGGCGGCGTGTCCGGCTCACTGCCCCCGCAAGCCATCCCCTAAGATCCCGCTCCCTCGTCCACCCCAGATGCGACAAACTTCCGAGAACTCCAATTCCACGCACTCGGGTGAATAAGTCCTGTTTGTTGCTGGCCTGCGCCGTCCGCCTCGAGTGTGGCCCGTTAGAGCGGAAAGAACTCGGTCACGTCGGCCTCGATTGTCTCCACCCCATGGTAACGAGCCACGCTGACACGGTGGTTGCCGTCCTCGACGAAGTACGAGTCCCCGATCTTGTGCAGCCTAACTGGCGGTAGATCTAGCCCGCTGTGGAACGCCCGATCCACCCTCTTCCACCTCTTCGCCAGGCTCGCCTTCGTGGGCATAAAGCCGCGATCGAAGGCGTCGTGGCGGGCCACGCTGCCGACTATCTTCGAGACCTCCACGTCCCTCAGGCCTAGATGAAGCTGGTTGAGTGCCAGCTGACCCCCCCTGACCTCGTCGAAGGCCAGCAGCCGGCTGCATCCG
>DASQVA010000309.1:0-2823 GCA_035641035.1 Rubrobacter sp.
TCATCGTGCCCCTCGTGAACAGCGTCGCAGACGCCGAACGCGCCGTGGCGGCCTGCCACTACCCGCCGCGCGGCGTCCGCTCCTACGGGCCCACCCGGGCGGCCAGCGTCGTCGGGTCAGGGGATCCCGAGATACTCGAAGCGGAGACGCTGTGCCTGGTCATGGTAGAGACGCGCGAAGCCCTCGAAAGGGTGGACGAGATCGCCGCGACGCCTGGCCTCGACGGCATCTACGTCGGGCCCTCAGACCTGGCGCTCGCCCTCGGTCTACCTCCCACCCTAGAGGTACGGGAAGATGAGCATGCGGAGGCCATCGAGCGCGTGCGGGATGCCTGCGCCACCAACGGCATAGCCGCCGGGATACACGCCCCCTCAGGGGAGTGGGCCAGGAGGCACGTCGAGGCTGGGTTCGACATGGTCACCGTGGCGACGGACGCGTCTTTGCTCGGGGAGGCCGCCTTAGGGGAAGTGACCGCGGCGCGCGGCGGGCAAGCCGGCGACGCATCCAGGCGGGGTTACTCGTAGATCTTGACCTTCGCTGTATCTCAACGCCGGGAGCTCTCCTCCTAAGTGTGCATCACGAAGACGGGATAGTGGGCGTGACAAACGACGGAGTCGGAGAGGCTGCCCATCAGCGTTCTGCTTATCGCGCCCAGGCCGCGCCTGATGATCACTATTCGTTGCCCTGACGAGGTTCGTTTCGCCCTGTGCCGAGTACAAAACATCACCGACCGGGTTTCGGTAACGGAGACAGCGATCTTGTAGCGTTGTACGGGCGCCTGCATGTGTATCCACCGCCCCAAGAGAGATAGTAGGGCATAGAAGTCCTACGACGTAGACACCGGCCTCTTCGAGCTTTGTAGGACCGGAGATATGCAGGATGCTGGATACGGACTTCCGAGAATTCCTCTTCCGAGTACTCGGGTAAATAATCCCTTAGCACTCCTATCGAAGCAAGCCCACGAACTGACGAGGGGAGTAGACCGAGACAAGCTGGGTCGTGTGGCATTACCCAGGGGTGGCGGTTGCGAGACGACCTCGACCAGGTTGAGTAACCGATCCCCCGACCGGCACCCGCCGGGTCCACGCGGCGCCGGAAGCCGGGCTAAGTGGAGGGTTGGTACTCTCTCGAACGTCCAAGCGCCACGTTTCGGACCGAGGTCCGACGCCATCCCGAGCCTACGAGAGCAGTTCTCGCCACAAATCATGCGACCTATGACGAGACTTATCGTGGCGGGAACGACCCTCGCCGCCGACGCTGAAAGGCGCTCCAAGCGAGGGTTCCGAGCGACCTTCGAGAGCGACCCGAACGCCCGGATTGCCACCACTCTTGCTCTTGCCATAGGTCACACACTCAAAGGCGAGGTTTCACCCTCAGTCAGCCGCTTCACCTTCCGGCGCCTCTTGTAGCGCCTGGGCTTGCGCCCGTCCCTGGTCTTGGGCTTCTTCCCGTTCTTGCGTGCGGCGCGATCATCTCGATGCCCTCCTCCCGGAGCTCGGCATCCGGCAAGAGACCTTTGCCCCGGAAAACCTGTTCTCCGGGGACTGAGAGTCGGCCCGCTAATAGGCCTCCGGCACGTAGCGTTGGGTCTCGCGTGGCGGCCGCACGTAGTCGGCGTCGTCCTGGCGCTCAGGCAGCTCGAGCGGGGGCTTCGGCTCGTACACGTAGGGGATGCTGGAGAGCAGGTGGGAGATGGTGTTCAGCCGCGCCCGCCGCTTGTTGTCCGCCTCGACGACCCACCAGGGGGATAGCCTCGTGTCCGTGCGCGCGAACATGACATCCTTGGCCCGGGAGTAGTCCACCCATCGCCTGCGGGACTCCAGGTCCATCGGGCTGAGCTTCCAGTGCTTGCTCGGGTCGGACAGACGTTCCTGGAAGCGGCGCTCCTGCTCGTCGTCTGAGACGGAGAACCAGTACTTGAGGAGCTTGATGTTCGAGCGCAGCAGCATCTCCTCGAAAAGCGGGGTCGCCCGCAAGAACTCCTGGTACTCCTCTTCGTTGCAGAAGCCCATGACGCGCTCGACGCCGGCGCGGTTGTACCAGGAGCGGTCGAATAACACCATCTCGCCGGCGGCCGGCAACTCGGCAACGTAACGCTGGAAGTACCACTGGGTACGCTCGCGGGAGCTCGGAGCCGGCAGCGCGGCGATGCGGCACACGCGCGGGTTCATGGCCTCGTTGATGCGTTTGATCGCGCCGCCCTTGCCCGCCGCGTCGCGGCCCTCGAACACGACCACGACTCGCAGCCCTTCTTCCTTGATGTACTCCTGGAGCTTGACTAGCTCCAACTGCAGCCTCTCGAGCTCCGACTCGTAGTCCTTCTTCTTAAGCTTGCCGACGGCCTTATCCGCCTCCCCCATGCCCTGCGCCATGCGACCGTTGCCCTTGCTCTTGGCTTTGCCGTTAGAGTTGCTGTCGGTCTTGCCCGACTTCTTGCCCTTCGGCTTGTCCTTCGCCACGAGATTCCTCCCTAAACCCGCCGATTCTTGTACGAATGGTCTCATGCCCGTACCATCGCGCGCAATTTTTAACGGACAATCGCTCTCGCCCGGGTACCTCGAGGAACCAAGCTAACACGCGTGGCCCCCAGACGGCCCGGCTACGAGCCACGTATGACACCGCTGCGACAACCCGCCCTGCTGTAATCCGCGCATCTATTCTTAGGCAGTGACCATGCAAACGCCCGTGAAGCAATCGATAAGGGGCGCTGCAAGAGATAACCAAGATTCTGTACGAACATCATTCATCCAAACAGTTGGCGCGGACCGGCCCCGAGCGGGGCGGCTAGAAGGGGCGATGGAGGCTCGATAGGGGCGGGGCCAT
>DASQVA010000310.1:0-4969 GCA_035641035.1 Rubrobacter sp.
CCGGAGTTTGGGGACCGGTGGGCGCTGGCCATCCAGGAGGTTGCGCTGGGCAAGAGCTCTGCCAAGGAGGCCCTCGACGCGGCGGCCCAGGACATGCAGAGCATCCTCGATTCCGCCAAGGCCTAGCGCGGGACATAGGTAACGCAGATGAATACCTCTCGCCGGCTGCCCTACCTGCTCATGCTGCCCGGTATAGCGCTGCTACTGGCGGTGCTCTACCCGTTCCTGAGCGGGGTTTACTGGAGCTTCACGAACTTCGACCTCACGCTGGGCCAGAACCCCGCTTTCTCCGGCCTCACTAACTACCTGCAGGCCTTCGCTTTGAGCGGGGAGGGCCTGCACGCTATCCTCGTTACCTTCGCCTACGCGGCGCTGGCGGTGGCGGTGCAGACACTCCTTGGCTTTGGGGTGGCGCTCTTGCTGATGCGCGAGGGCTTACACATCAGGTTCTTTCGGGCGCTCATCGTGCTGCCGCTCCTTATGCCGCCGGTGATCGCCACCATGATGTGGCGGGTGATGATGACACCAGATGGGGTCCTAAACTACATGCTCAGTTGGGTCTATCTGCCAGCCTTTGACTGGCTGGGATCTACGAGCACGGCGCTGTTCTCGGTGGTACTCATAGACACCTGGATCTACACGCCGTTCGTCATCCTGATCCTCTTGGCCGGGATGCAGTCCATCCCCACAGAGGTGCACGAGGCCGCTAGGGTGGACGGGGCCAGCTACCTCAGGGAGATATGGAACCTGGTGGTGCCGCTTCTCAGGCCCTTTTTTATTATCGTCATCGTCTTTAGGGGCATAGACTCACTCAAGATGTTTGACATCATCTACACTGCCACCAGGGGAGGCCCGATCAACGCGACCATGAACCTGCACGTGCAGTCTTACTTTACGGGCATCCGCTCGCTGAACATCGGATACTCCATGACCTTCTTGGTGGTGCTGTGGGTGCTGTGCTACGCGCTCGCGTTCGTCTTGCTGCGGGTCCGTAGAGGGAGGTTGGCCTAAAGTGTTCGGTAAGGGTAGCTCCAAAGCCAGCCGCGCCCGGCGTAGAAACGACGTCTTGGCGTTTGTGGCACTGCTGGCCTACACGGCCTTCGCTTTGTTCCCGCTGTTCTGGATCTTTCTGTTGTCCCTCAAGACCCAAAGAGACGTCATCGCCACGCCGCCCAAGTTCTTCTTCACGCCGACCTTTCAGAACTACGCGGAGGTGCTCTCGCGCCCGGACTTTTTGACGCCGTTCAAAAACTCCGTGATAGTCACCTCAGGTTCCCTGCTGCTCTCGGCGCTAATAGCGCTGCCCGCGGCCTACGCCCTGGCGAGGATGGAGTTTCGGGGCAAAGAAGACCTGGCGTTCTCTTTTCTCTCTTTGAGGTTCGCGCCGGAGCTGATCATACTGCTGCCCTTGTTCGTGATCTATCAGTCCTTCGGGCTCTACGACACTTACATCGGGCTGATCCTGGTCTACCAACTGATCACGTTCCCGCTGATGGTGTGGATGATGCGCTCCTTCCTCGAAGACGTGCCAAAGGAACTGGAGGAGGCGGTCCAGATAGACGGGGGCAGCTGGTTCACCAGCTTTCGCATGATAATCACCCGGATAGCCCTGCCGGGTCTGGCGGCCAGCTGCGTCTTGTCGTTCATCTACGCCTGGAACCACTTCGTCTTCGCTCTGGTGTTGGCCTCGCAGAGGACCCAGGTCATAACGGGCGGCCTTTTGCAGTTCATCTCCTTCGAGCAGATCCAGTGGGGTGCGATGGCCGCTGGAGTGATGCTGGCCATCATCCCAGAGTTCATCATCGCGGTGTTCGCCCTGCGCTACATGATTCGGGGCCTCACCGCCGGGACGGTCAAGGGATAAGGACGGCGCCGAACACAGACACGCTGGGGTAAAGCCGCCAGGGGCGCCGGCGACCGGCTCCGGGGAGAGGAGGGCACGATTATGCAAGGGGTGATCCTACCGGGCCAGGCGCGGGTGGAGCTCGAGGAGTTTGACCGCCCTGAGCCGGGTCCCGGCCAGGTGCTCGTCAAAATGAAAGCATCTGGCCTCTGCGGCAGCGACCTGCGCGCCATCTACCACGAGCACAGAGGCTCGGACCCCAACGAACGCTACCAGAACGTGATCGCAGGCCACGAGCCGGCGGGCAGGGTCGAGGTCGTCGGGCCGGGCGTGAGCGGCTTCGCGGCGGGTGACAGGGTCGTCGCCTACCACATCGTCGGCTGTGGTCACTGCGAGGAGTGCCGCAAGGGGTTCATGATCGGGTGCCACTCGCCCGGGAGGTCAGCCTACGGCTGGCAGCGGAACGGGGGACATGCCGACTTTCTCCTCGCCGAGGCCCGCACCCTGCTGCACCTGCCAGAAGAGCTGACCTACGCCGACGGCGCCCTGGTGGCCTGCGGGTTCGGTACCGCCTACCAGGGCATCCTGCGGGCCGATGTCTCGGGCCGCGACCGGGTCCTGGTCGTAGGCCTGGGCCCGGTCGGGCTCGGTGCGGTCATGCTCGCCGCCTCGAGCGGGGCCGAGGTCATAGGCGTGGATCTCGTCCCCGAGCGCCTGGAGCTGGCCGAGAAGGCGGGAGCCGCCCACGTCCTGCTGGGCGGGGAGGACGCGGCCGAGCAGATCCTGGAGCTTACCGGCGGTCACGGTGCGGAGGTCGCGCTGGACTGCTCCGGGAGTGCCACCGGCAGGACGCTTTGCCTCGAAGCGGCCCGCACGTGGGGAAGGGTAGTCTTTCTCGGAGAGGGGGGATCTGTCACCTTCGAGCCCAGTCCGCTCCTGTTGCACAAGCAGTTGACGCTCCATGGCTCCTGGGTTTGCGGGATGCACGAGATGGGGCAGCTCCTCGAGCACCTCGCCCGCAAGGGTCTCCACCCCGATGCGACGGTGACGCACACCTTCCCGCTCTCGGAGACGAAGCGGGCCTACGAGGCCTTCGACGCCGGTAGGACGGGCAAGGTCGTGATCTCCTGGGAGGACGCGTGAGCGCTGGCGGCCCCGCCGCCCCCTTGACCATCGGGATAGACGTGGGTACCCAGAGCGTCAGGGTGGTCCTCGTCGATGAAGACGGCACGGTGGCGGGCTCCGCCAGCGCCCCACTCTCCAGTGTCCGCTCCGACGGGGTCCGCCACGAGCAGAACCCCGAAGCCTGGTGGGAGGCCGTCGGCAGGGCCGCGCGCGAGGTGACGGGAGGGCTCGACGGCGGGAGGGTCGGTGGGCTCGCCATTTGCTCGACCTCGGGGACAACCCTGCTCGCCGACGACGAGGGACGCCCGCTCACGCCGGCCATCATGTACAACGACGGCCGCGCCTCGGAGGAGGCCAGGGTCGCGCAGGAGGCGGGCGAGGAGGTCTGGGACTCGCTGGGGTACCGCATCAGCAGCTCCTACGCGCTGCCGCGGCTCCTGTGGCTCCTGCGACACGGGCGCGGTGAAGGCGCCTCGCGCATGTTGCACTCCGCCGACTTCGTCGCCTCGCGGCTCGCGGGCGAGCCTGTGGCGACCGACTGGAGCCACGCGCTCAAGACCGGCTACGACCTCGTAAACGAGCGGTGGCCCGAGGAGGTCATGGAGCGACTCGAGGTCCCGGTTGGGCTCCTGCCGCCGGTCGTGCGTCCGGGGACCCAGATTGGGGAGGTAGATAGCCCCGCCTCCGAGCACACCGGCATCCCTGCGGGGATTCCGATCCGGGCCGGAATGACCGACAGCTGCGCGGCCCAGATCTCGGCCGGAGCCCTTGAAGAAGGAAGCTGGAACTCGGTCATTGGGACCACACTGGCGCTCAAGGGCGTGACCCGGAAGCTTTTGCGCGACCCCGGCGGCGTGGTCTACTGCCACCGCCACCCGGACGGCGGGTGGCTGCCGGGGGGGGCTTCGAGCACGGGCGCCGGCATCATCCCGGAGATGTTTCCCGACGCCGACCTCGACGACCTAAACGAGGGGGCCGCCCGGCACGGTCCCTCCACCGCGGCCTTCTACCCGCTCGCCTCCAAGGGGGAGCGCTTCCCCTTCGCCGACCCCGAGGCCCGGAGTTTCTGGAGCGGCGAGCCCGAAGACGAGGCTGACCGCTTCAGGGCCGTTCTCGAGGGTGTCGCGTTCGTCGAGAGGCTCTGCTTCGTACACCTCGAGTCGCTCGGGGCGAGCGTGTCGGGACCGGTTAGCAGCACCGGCGGCGGCGCGAAGAGCCGTCTGTGGTCGCAGCTGCGGGCCGACGTGCTGGGCGTCCCCGTGGTCGTCCCGCGCTCCTCGGAAGGGTCGGTGGGCATGGCTATCCTGGCGCGAGCCGGCGACGGCTCCGTCGCCGAAGCCGCCTCGCGCATGAGCCAGACGAAGTGGGAGTTCGAGCCCGCGGACGCCGACGACAGGCTGGTCGAGAACTTCGAGCGCCTGATGACCGGCTTCGTCGATAGAGGCTACATTCCCAAAAATCTCGCAGAGCGCGCGCGGATGGAAGCGTGAGCGCGTGAGCAACCCGGCGCGACTGCTGCTCGCCCGCCACGGGCAGACCGAGTGGCACAGCGACAACCGCTACGTCAGCAGGACCGACATCGGCCTGACCGAGACGGGGTACGACCAGGCCCTCGCCCTCGCCCGCCGAGCCGAGCGAGAGAAGGTGAACCTCGTGCTCTCCTCCCCGCTGGTGCGGGCGCTCCTGACGGCGAAGCCAGCGGCGGCGGCCTGCAACCTTGAGCCCGAGACCGACGAGCGGCTGCGGGAGCTTGACTTCGGGGAATGGGAGGGTAGGACCCTGGCGGAGATCCGGGAAGAGGACCCGGAGTCCGTAAGACGCTTCGAGGAGTCGGCGGAGCACGGGTTCCCCGGCGGCGAACCGTTGCACGAGGGGGCCGACAGGGTTCTGAAGGTCTTCGCTTGCCTCTCCCGCTCGCACGCGGGCGAGACGGTGCTCGTCGTGGCGCACAACACGCTGCTCAGGCTCGCGCTGTGCCGGATGCTTGGCGTCGAGTTGGGA
>DASQVA010000311.1:0-29828 GCA_035641035.1 Rubrobacter sp.
TCCTCTACTCGGAGGCGATGAACCTCATAGCTAACCCGTCCGATGGGGGCGGCGGCGCCCCAGAGTGGCGGATGCGAGCCGCCCTTATGGTCCACTATCTGGAGCGCATCTCCGACCACGGTGTGGACATCGGGGGGAGCACCGTCTTCCTGGTCACCGGGGAGAGGATCGAGGACGCCATGCGCCAGTACCTGGACCGCGACGTGGACGCCGACGGGTTTTAGTCTCCCTCGTGGCGGTCGCCGCCTGTGCACTTCTGATACAATATGCTGCAAGACAGTCTTGCGGCAGGTGGTTAACTTTTGAGGCTCACACAGAAGAGCAAGTACGCGGTTCGAGCGCTGATGGAGCTCGCACTCAACGAGCGTGACTGTCCGCTCGGGGTGGCGGAGATCGCCCGCCGCCAGCTTATTCCGGAGAGGTTCCTGGAGCAGATCCTGGGGGAGCTTCGGCGCGCGAACGTGGTGGAGAGCCGCCGTGGGGCGCACGGAGGCTACCGCTTCGCGATGCCGACCGAGGAGATCTCAGTCCTTGACATCGTGGAGATCCTGGACGGTGAGATCCGGCCCGCCCGCTGCTCAGCGGGAGGAGTCTGCTACATCGCCGACGCCCCCCTTTGCGCGACTAGTCGGGTCTGGGACGAGGCCCGCGAGGCACTCGAAGGCGTCTTCGGGCGCTACAGCATCGCCCAGCTCGCCGACCTCGAGCGCGAAGCCCGCGCCGCCCGCGAGGCCGCCCCCGCCGGCCGCTAACGGACCCTGGATAAACTCCGAGCGCACCTCTACGGTCTTACGATTCTGGCCGAGTCTGCCGTACGAATCGGGGACCGTAGCTACCGCATTACGCACCCCGCCTCCGCAGACGCCCTGATCGACGAGGAGGACTTCGACCGCAACGAGCGGCTCCCGTACTGGGCGGAGCTATGGCCGAGCGCGATCTCCCTGGCGCGTCACCTCCATGAACGAGACCTGATCGGCACTCGTGTCATCGAGCTCGGGTGCGGGGTCGGATTGCCCACCGTCGCAGCCCTCTCCCGCGGTGCCCGAGTACTCGCGACGGACCACTACGCGGCCGCCCTCGACTTCGCGGCCTATAACGCCCGCGCGAATCTCGGCCAAGAACCCGAGACCGTCCTCCTCGACTGGCGCGCTCCGTACGTACCGCATCCAGCGGCCTTTGACCTCGTCCTCGGCGCCGACGTGCTCTACGAGCGCCCAAACGCCGTGGCGCTGGCGGACCTGGTTCCCAAATTGCTCGCCCCAAAAGGCGAAGCCATCTTCGCCGACCCCAGGCGCGACGCCGCCCCGGCGTTCCTCAGGATATTGGAGGAGAGAGGTTTTGGGATCTACACGCAGGACGCCCCGGTGGAGCACAGTGGACGAGAGGTAGGAGTGTCGTTGCATCAGCTGCGGCCCAGGTAGACCGTCCGGGTATGCACGGCGAAGTCCGTACTGAAAGCCCGTACGGTGGGATCGAGGCGGCCTGAGTCTGAGGACCTGATCTGGACAGCGACGCCCCTGAGGATACCGGTTACGTCCACGGCTTGGCCGTTCGCTGGCGATTCGCAGACAAGGGACTGAAATCGTAAGCTTCTCCGGTGAGCTGAAGAACGCGCGATCCTGTCGGGCAAGACGTACCTTCTCGATTGCATAGCAAAGAACCGGAGGTTGAACGAGCGCCACGAGCGGGCGGGTTTTCGTTGCCGGGAACGGGCCAGGGGCTGGGGTCTTGAGGTGCACCGGTGCGAGAAGCGGGTCAGCACCTCGGGCACGGGATAGGACGACCCCTGCTGCTATACTTCCACCCTAGTGCTTCTGGAATCGTTAAACCCGACCCAGCTTGACGCCGTAGAGCACACAGAGGGGCCGCTGCTCATCCTTGCCGGGGCTGGGAGCGGGAAGACCCGCGTGCTCACGCACAGGATCGCCTATCTCATCGACCAGGGCCTGGCGGCGCCCGAGGAGGTCCTGGCGATAACCTTCACCAATAAGGCCGCCCGCGAGATGAAGGATCGGGTAGCCCTCCTCGTTGGCCCTGACTCGCGGAGGATGTGGGTCTCTACCTTCCACGCCTTCTGCGCCCGCATCCTGCGGGTACACGCCGAGAAGCTAGGGTACAAGAGGGAGTTCACGATCTACGACGGCGCGGACCAGGTCCGGATCGTCAAGCGGTGCATCGTGGAGCTTAGCAAAGATCCTAAACGCTTCAACCCAAGGTCCTTCCAGGTTCAGATCAGCTCTGCCAAAAACGTCCTGATGGCCCCCGACGACTTCCTCCGCAACACCGAAGGCTATATCGCCGAGAACGTCGCCGAGGTCTACGACCTCTACCAGAGACGCCTCTACGAGAACAACGCGATGGACTTCGACGACCTCATAATGCAGACGGTCGCCCTCCTGGAGCTCTTCCCTGAGGTCCGCGAACGCTACCAGACACGCTTCAAGTACGTTCACGTGGACGAGTACCAGGACACCAACCACGCCCAGTACCGCCTCGTCAACATCCTCGCCGCGGAACATCGTAACTTATGTGTCGTTGGCGACGACGATCAGTCCGTGTACTCATGGCGCGGAGCGGATATCCGAAACATCCTAGACTTCGAGCGGGACTACCCGGAGACGAAGGTGGTGAAGCTGGAGCAAAACTACCGCTCGACGCAGACGATCCTGGACGCGGCGAACGCGGTGGTAGCGAACAACGCCTCGCGCAAACCGAAGGCGCTGTGGACGGCCGGCGAGGAGGGGGAGCACATCCGGGTGTTTGCGGCTTCGGACGAGTACGCGGAGGCGCGGTTCGTGGTCTCGGAGGTCGAGAGGCTGATGGAGAGGGGGGCGTCGCCGCGCGAGATCGCGGTCTTCTACAGGACGAACGCTCAGAGCCGGGCGCTTGAGGACGTACTGGTTCGCGAGGGGGTACCTTATCAGGTCGTGGGCGGGGTCAAGTTCTACGAGCGGGCTGAGATCAAGGATGCAATGGCCTACCTCTCCGTGATCTCCAACTCGGCCGACTCGGTCTCTTTAGAGAGAATCATCAACGTGCCCAAGAGGGGTCTCGGCAACACCTCGGTGGCGAAGTTGCAGGACCACGCGCGCAGGAATGGCATCACCCTCTACGAGGCGCTCGCGGAGGCGGACGCCGTGGACCTCACGGGGGCGGCGAAGAAGTCCTGCCGGGCACTGCGCGATCTGTTCGAAGGCTTGAGGGTGGCGGCTAGGGAGGTGCCACCGGCGGAGTTGATCGGGGCGATCCTCGACGACTCAGGGTACAGGATGGAGCTTGAGGCAGAGGACACTGTCGAGGCGGAGTCTCGCCTGGAGAACCTCGAGGAGCTCATAAATGCCGCCAGGGAGTACGAGCGCGTCGAGCCGGAGCCGACGCTCGGCGGGTTCTTGCAGGAGCAGGCCCTCTACTCTGAAGCCGATTCGCTCACCTCTGAGGCCGGGAGCGTCACGCTTATGACGCTCCACAACGCCAAGGGGCTAGAGTTCGAGCACGTGTTCGTGGTGGGCATGGAGGAGGGGACCTTCCCGCACGCCCGCTCCCTCGACGAGCACAACCTGGAGGAGGAGCGGAGGCTCGCGTACGTTGGCATCACGCGCGCAAGGGAGACGCTCACCCTCACCCACGCCAAGCTGCGCTCGAGCTGGGGCGAGCGCGAGTACAGGATGCCCTCGCGCTTCCTCTCGGAGATCCCGGACCAGTATAAGTCCGGCACGCTGCCAAACAGCTTCGCCAACGCCTCGGGCCGCGGCGGCTGGGGCCTGGCCATGTCCGGACAGAGCAGGAGTCAGCCGGAGAGGGCGGCGTCCGGTGCGGCGGCTTTCCGGGCCGGGGAGAGGGTCAGGCACGCCAAGTTTGGGGTCGGGGAGGTGGTCGAGGCCGCATCCGGGAGGGTCGTCGTCAGGTTCGGGACCGAGGAGAGGACCTTCGTCCCCGAGATAGCACCGTTGAGCAAGGCTTGAGAAAGATCC
This sequence comes from Rubrobacter sp., assembly GCA_035641035.1. Classification (GTDB taxonomy): domain Bacteria; phylum Actinomycetota; class Rubrobacteria; order Rubrobacterales; family Rubrobacteraceae; genus Rubrobacter_D. The sequence goes on from DASQVA010000311.1 coordinate 3,972, forward strand.
GCGGCTTCGCATAAAAGAGGAGATTAGACATGCCCCACGTCTACGTTACAGGCCACAAGAACCCCGATACGGACACGATAGCCTCGGCCATCGGCTATGCCGAGTACAAGAACCTCGTGGACCCAGAGAACTTCTACGCGCCGGCCCGGCTGGGCGAGGTGAACTCCCAGACCGAGTGGGCTCTAAAAAAGAGCGGGGCCGAAGAGCCCAAGCTGCTCGAGCACATTATGCTGCGGGTCAAAGACGTGATGGCCGGGGACGTAGCGTTAGCCAACAAGAACGACCCCTTGCGCAACGTAGGCCTGACGATGGCGAAGCGGAACATAAGCCAGCTCCCCATAGTTGACGACGACGGCTCGCTCACCGGGATCATCACGGAGCGCAACCTGGCGCGGATGTACGTCAGGGAGTCGCGGGGGGCCTCGTCTTTCGCGGACAGCCCCGTCTCGGTCGGGGCGATGCTCGAGGTGCTCGAGGGCGAGCTGCTTGTCGGGAAGGACCGCGAGATCTCGGGTCAGCTGTGGGTGATCTCAATGAGCGTGGACTCTATGGGCCAGTCTATGAAGCCGGGGGACATCGTGGTCATCGGGAACAGGAGACAGGGTCAGCGGCGGGCCATAGAGCTCGGGGCCGGGGTGCTCGTCGTCTCGAACGGGGTCCGGCCCGAGGATGAGGTTCTCGAGATGGCGCGGGAGAGGGGGACGGCGCTCGTGCTCAGCCCACTTGACTCCTACGTGACAAGCCGTCTGATTCAGCTCTCTGTCCCCTGTTGGGAGGTCATGAGCGAGAACCCCCTGACGGTGCACCCCGATGACCTGGTCACGGAGATAACCGAGCAGGTGATGGAAGTCCACTACAGGGCGGCCGTCGCCGTGGACGAGAATATGGTGCCCATCGGGGTCGTTACCAGGACGGACCTCCTCAACCCGAAGCCCCGGCGCGTCCTCCTGGTGGACCACGCCGAGGTGGGGCAGAGCGTCAAGGGGGTCGAGAAGGCCGACGTGGTGGAGATCCTTGACCACCACCACGTCGGCGACATCGAGACCACCTCGCCCATCCCGGCCACCTTCGATCCCGTTGGCTCGACGGCGACCTTGATCGTGGAGCGCTTCAAAGCGAGTGGCCTGAGACTCGAGGAGTCCACCGCGAAGTTGCTCCTCGCGGCCGTGCTTTCGGATACGGTGATCCTGAACTCCCCGACCACTACCGACCGGGACCGCGAGGTCGTAGAGTACCTGGAGGATCTTCTCGACCTCGACGCGAACGAGTTCGGGACCGAGATGTTCGAGACCTCCTCGGACGTGTCGGGCCTCTCGGCCGAGGAGATCGTGAACCGCGACGCTAAGGAGTACGGGACTAGTTCCGGGGGGAAGGTGAGTGTCTCCCAGATCGAGACGGTCGGGACCGGGCTCCTGGAACGTAAGGACGAGTTGCTCGATGCCCTGGAAGAGCTGCGAGACGATAACGGCTACCTGTTCTCGGCGCTCATGGTGACGGACATCACGGAGGGTGGCACCCAGCTCCTTTGCGTCGGGGATTGCTCCCCCGTGCACCAGGTCTTCGAGGCCCACGCCCAGAACGGCGTCATAGACTTGCCCGGCGTGATGAGCCGCAAGAAGCAGGTCGCCCCCCCGCTGCTAGCGGTTCTCTAGGAGTCTCGTGGCGGAGTTACTGGATGGCAAGGCGGCCGCTGCCGAGATTCGCTCGGAGGTCCGCTCTGAGGTCGCGAAACTTGAGAAGAGGGGCGCACCCGTGCGGCTCGACGTGGTCCTGGTCGGCGAAGACCCCGCCTCCGTGACCTACGTCGGCATGAAACAGCGCGACTGCGCCGAGGTCGGCATCGAGTCGGAGGTGCACCGCTTCGACACCGGAGTCGCTCAGAGAGAGCTCGCCGCCCTCGTGGACCGTCTGGACGGCGATGCGGCGGTCTCTGGCTTTTTTATCCAACTTCCGCTTCCCAAGGGGCTCGACGCGATGTCCCTGATCTCGCGTATAAGCCCCGCTAAAGACGTGGATGGCCTCTCCCCCGAGAGCGCCGGACGGCTCGCTCTCGGCCTGCCGAGCCTGCTGCCGTGCACCCCGCACGGGGTGATACAACTCCTCCGACGCAACGGCGTGAATCTGGCAGGCCGCGAGGCGGTCGTCGTAGGGCGCTCGAACCTCGTCGGCAAACCCCTCGCTCAACTCCTGCTGCGCGAGAATGCGACCGTGACCGTCTGCCACTCGCGCACGCGAGACCTGCTCGGGGTGGCGCGGCGGGCCGACGTGCTCGTTGTTGCTGCGGGCGAGAGGGAGATGATCGGGGCGGAGCACGTAAAGGAAGGCGCGGTCGTCGTGGACGTCGGCATCCACCGCAGCGAGCAGGGCGGACTTGTGGGGGACGTGAGGTTCGATGAGGTTGAACGGAGAGCTGCTTGGATCTCACCGGTACCGGGCGGCGTCGGCCCGATGACGCGGGCGATGCTCCTCCACAACGCGGTCCGGGCGGCACAGGATCCTGCATAGGGATAGTCGCGCAGCCCCTCGGCGACGTTCGGATCGAGGATGGAAGACAGTGGACCTCGTACAGAAGTTCAAGCGGGCCCGCCGGACCGAGATCCCGTTCGAGCCCGCCGGCGACCGGTAGGGTGGTTATCCGCAGCGCCAGCCTCGCGTAAACGCGTTCGGGGGCGCGATGTCCTCCATGGAGTACGCTAAGATAGATACCATCGTGCGCAAAGTCGGAGGTAAGATATGATATCCGAAGAGCAGGTGCGTCACGTCGCGAACTTGGCGCGGCTTGGGCTGACTGAAGAAGAGATAGAGAGGATGGGTGGGGAGCTTGACGCCATCCTGGACAGCATAGAGAAGATCCGGGAGCTCGACCTCACAGACGTGCCGCCCACGGCGAACCCTCTGAACCTCTCCAACGTCCTCCGCTCCGACGAGCCGCGTGCCGAGCTGCCGCGCGAAGAGGCGCTCGCGCCGGCCCCTGAGTCCGCGGACGACCTCTTCGCCGTCCCGCGGATCGACTGAGGTGGCCGGAAGCGGTAACTTGCTGGGTCTCACTGCCCACGAGCTTGCCAAGAGCGTAGAGGCCGGCGAGATCTCCGCCCGCGAGGCGGCCGAGGCCGCCAACGCGCGCGTCGAGGAGGTCGAGACTGAGGTCAACGCTTTTGTCACCACTACCCCCGAGCTCGCGTTAGAGAGGGCGAAGAGGACGGACGCGAGAGACGGCGACCGCAGGCTGTGGGAGAGCGTGCCGCTGGCCGTCAAGGACGTGCTGTCCACACGCGGCGTAAAAACGACGTGCGGCTCGAAGATACTGGAGGGTTTCGAACCGCTCTACGACGCCTCGGTGCTCGTGAACTTCGGCGGGGACCTCATCATGGTCGGCAAGTCCAACATGGACGAGTTCGCCATGGGCTCCTCGACGGAGAACTCGGCCTTCGGGCCCACCCGCAACCCTTGGGATCTCGACCGCGTGCCGGGTGGGTCATCCGGGGGCTCGGCGGCGGCCGTCGCCGCGGGAGAGGGGTGGTGGGCGCTCGGGACGGACACGGGGGGGTCAGTGCGCCAGCCTGCGGCACTGTGCGGCATCGTGGGACTCAAACCCACCTACGGGCGGGTCTCGCGCTTTGGCTTAATCGCCTTCGGCTCCTCCCTCGACGTGGTAGGGCCCATGACCCGCGACGTGCGTGACTCCGCGCTCCTCCTGCAGGCGATCGCAGGCCACGATCCCCGCGACTCGACGAGCGCCAATGTCGAGGTCCCCGATTACCTCTCCGAGTTGGATGGCGGCGTGGAGGGTCTGCGCGTCGGGGTGGTGACGGAGCTCATGGACGAGCGTATAGACGCTGGCGTGCGGGAGGTGACGGGCAGGGTGGCCGAAGGGCTCGAGGGCGCGGGGGCTGAGGTGGGGGAGGTCAACCTGCCGCACGCCTACTACGCCTTAGAGGCCTATTACATAATCGCCCCTGCGGAGGTCTCCTCCAACCTGTCCCGCTTCGACGGGGTACGCTACGGCTTGCGGGTCCCGGCCGAAGGTGTGCACGAGATGTACCGCAGGACGAGGGAAGAGGGCTTTGGGGCGGAGGCGAAGCGTAGAATCATGCTCGGCACCTACGCCCTCTCCAGCGGCTACTACGAGGCCTACTACGCCCAGGCGCAGAAGGTCCGTACCAAGATCGTCGAGGACTTCCGGGCAGCCTACTCCCGCTACGACGTCCTGATCTCGCCGACCTCTCCCTCCGTCGCGTTCGAGATCGGCGCCAAGACCGGCGACCCGCTCGCCATGTACCTGCAGGATATCTGCGCCGTGCCCGCGAGCCTCGCCGGGATCCCCGCCATAAACATCCCAGGCGGCCTCTCCGATGGGCTCCCCGTTGGCGTACAGCTCATGAGCGACCACTTCACAGAATCGATGCTCCTCCGGGCGGCGCGCGTCGCCGAGCAGGTGGCGGACTTCGAGTTCGCGCTGAAGCCTTGAGGAAAAACTTGCGGGAGACGGCCTCTACTCGCTGACCGCGTTGCCGCCCGCGCGTTTGGCCCGGTAGAGGGCCTCGTCTGCAGCGTGGGTGAGGTCTTCGCGGGTCGTCCCGTCCTCCGGGTAGGCTGCGACACCTACGGAGATGGTGGTCTCGGCCGTGACGCCGCACTGCTCGAAGGCGTGTGCCTGGACGCGGCGTCGGATTTCCTCGGCCACCTTCAGGGCCTCTCTCTTGGTCAGGCCCGGCAGGATGGACTCGTACTCGTCGCCGCCGAAGCGGGTGGCGCTGCGTCCCTCCTCTTCGTGCAGCCCGCCAATGATACGCCCGATCTCGCCGACGACGAACTCGCCGAGCAGATGCCCGTGAGCGTCGTTTACCTTCTTTAGGCTGTCTATATCGGCCATGAGGACGCTCAGGGGCCTTTCCTCGTCGGCCGTGGCCTCAAGGCGGTGCTCGAACTCCTCGTCGAAGCGGCCCTTGGAGAGCAGGCCGGTAAGGTGGTCTTGGTTTACTAGGCGGTGCAGCTCGTCGTAGAAAGATGCCTTGACCGGGTCCCTATACGAGAACTCCAGCACCGAGTCGCCTAGAGCGATGCGGTCCCCGTCGGAGAGAACCCGCTCGGTCCGTGGACACTCCAACACTTCGCCGTTTATGGCGACTCCCTTCCCGGTACTCACGTCGCGCACCGCATACCCGCCCGAGCCCGGCTCCTTGTAGACCTCGGCGTGTCGCGGCTCTACCTCGACGTCGCGCACCACGATGTCCGCCCTAAACGGGTCGCTGCCAAGGATTAGCGCGTCGTCGGCTATCTCGAACAAGTCACCGAGGCTCGGTCCTTGCAAAACCACGAGGTGAGGCCGGTCTATCCTGGCGGCGTCGTTCCGTCCCACTCTATGCAAACCGATGCAACCTCCGTCCCGAAAACAATTCTAGCATCTTCCCAACCGGCCGAGTCGTGGACCCGCCGATGCTAGAATGGGAACGTTACGACAGGCGAGTTTAAGGCGCGGGGGCAGATATTTGGAAGTACAGGAGAAGCGGACGTATCAGGCGGTCATAGGGCTCGAGTTTCACGTTCATCTGGCGACCACGACCAAGATGTTCTGCGGTTGCCGGGTGACCTACGGGGAACCCCCGAACACCCACACCTGCCCGGTGTGCCTCGGCCACCCGGGGGCGCTGCCCGTCGTCAACGAGAAGGCCGTGCAGCTCGGGGTGATGGCCGGCCTCGCCCTCAACTGCGAGGTCGCGGGCAGGTCCGTCTTCGCGAGGAAGAATTACTTCTACCCCGACCTGCCGAAGGGGTACCAGATCTCCCAGTTCGACGAGCCGATCTGCACCAGCGGCCACCTCGACGTGCCGACTTCGGATGGCACCATCAGGGTCGGAATCACGCGCTTGCACCTGGAGGAGGACGCCGCCAAGAACGTACACGTCGGCACCTCCGGCAGGATGCACGGCTCGGTCGGCTCTCTCGTGGACTTCAACCGCGGGGGCACGCCACTGATGGAGATTGTCACCGAACCCGACATACCCTCGCCCGAGGCCGCGCGGGCGACCGCTAACCACCTCAAGGAGCTTCTGCGCGCCGTCGGCGTCTCGGAGGCGGACATGGAGAAGGGCCAGCTCCGTTGCGACGCCAACGTCAGCATTCGCAACCCTGACGATAGTTACGGCACCAAGACGGAGCTCAAGAACATGAACTCTTTCCGCTTCGTCGAGCGGGGCCTCGTGCGCGAGCTGGAACGCCAGCGCGAGATCCTGGAGAGTGGCGGTCGCGTGGAGCAGACTACCTTGCACTACGACCCGGAGATCGACGAGGTCCACGAGCTCCGCAGCAAGGAGTATGCTCACGACTATCGCTACTTTCCCGAGCCCGATCTCCTGCCGCTGGAGCTCTCAGAGGCCCACGTCCGCGAGATTGGTGAGCGGCTCCCCGAGCTGCCTGACCGGATGCTCGCCCGCTTCGTGGAGCAGTACGGCCTCTCCGAGTACGACGCCGGGGTGCTCATCGCCGACCGGGACCTCGCCGTCTTCTACGAGAAGGTCGCCATGGGCGAAGGCGTCGACCCTAAGCAGGCGGCCAACTGGATCACCGGCTACCTTAGGGCGCTCCTAAACGAGTCGGGGACGGACATCTCCCACTCGAAGGTAACGCCGGACCACGTAGTAGAACTGATCGAGCTCGTCGCGGACGGTAAGGTCTCGCGCTCCGCGGCCAGAGACGTCCTGGCCACCGTCTTCGAGACAGGCGACCGCCCGGCCGACGTCGTAGAGCGTGAGGGGCTTGGGTCGGTTGACGTCGACGAACTGTCGGGGGTTGTGGACGGGGTAATCTCCTCTAACCCCGACGAGGTTGAGCGCGTCCGGGGCGGCGACGAAAGGGTCGTCGGCTTCCTCGTCGGCCAGGTGATGAAGGCGACCCGCGGCAACGCTGACGGCGGGCGAGTCCGCGAGCTCCTGATGAGCAAGTTGGGCTCTTAAGACCCGTGCTCCAAACCAGGCCGCGCATCGGTGCCCCGGCCGCCGGTCCGGACCTCGCGGACTCGCTGCGTGGGGCGGGCGCGGAGCCGGTCTGGCTAGAGTTGCCGGCCTCCCGGCCGAATGGAGGCGTCGCCCTCGCGCGGGAGTGGGTGGCGGACGTAGCCCAGATCTCGATCGCCCGACAACACCTCGACGGCCTGCTCCTCGCTGCTGAAGAACCGGAAGAACTCGCCGGGCTCGTGCTCGCCGCGCTCCGCCTCAATCTGCCCGCAGTGGCCCGCCCGTGTAGCGATGTCTACCTCTCTGCCGCCCTCGCGGCGCTTGGTCTCTCACCCGTCGTCGGGGACCCGGCATTGGTGGCCGTCGAGGTCGCCAGGGGCGGACCGCGTCCTAGGGACCTAGTCGAGGACTTCTCGCTGGTCAACGCCCTGCGCGCCGGCCTCTCCCTGGGGGGCGGGCCGGAGTTGCTCGTACACCTCTCGGCCATGGCTCTGGAGGCCGGGTCTGCAGGGTTCTCCCGAACGCTCGGGGTCATCGCCCCGGAGACGCCGCTGCTCGCGGAGCCCGACTCCGGGTGGTTCGCGGAGCACGGGGTCGCCGGGCTGCTCGCGCGCCTCGGCGACGCCCTAAATGACACAGGGACCGTCTCGGGGCGTCTGCGCGAGATATTGCCCTCTGCGGTGCCGGAGCCCCCACGACCCGTCGAGTCACGTCTGACCTTCGTCGAGGCACGGGCGAGCGGGGCGTCGGCCCTTTGCCGGGTCTACGGGGGGAAGACCGAGATCTCGGGCGAGTGCAAGGTCTGCCACTGTGAGAAGCTCGCCGTCAAAATAGTGGAGGGGGGCTTCCCGGAGGCGTCCTCCCTGCTGGTAGTGGGCGGTTGCGGTCCTAAGGGTGGACCGGGCCTCTCGCGCCTGGAGCGGCTCTCGCAAGTTCTGGAGGACGATGGGCTGGCCGGGAGCGTCCCGGTCATTACCGATGGGCTTCCGCCGCGTTCTCCTTCGGGGACCTGGATCTCGCTCTTCTCCCCCGAGGCCGCGGCCGGCGGCGTCATCGGCTGGCTGCGCGACGGGGACGCACTCCGCATATCCTTCGAAGAGGGCCGAATCCGCACCGGGGTCGGGGCCCAGGAGTTCACGAAGAGAGAGCCGCCCGAGTTCCCCGACCACGCCGGCGCCGGCTACACCGCCCGTTACGCGCGAACTGCGCTGCCCGCCCTGGAAGGCGCGGGCTTCTGCTAGCTCGCGCCCCGGCCGGCTTTCTCACCCGGACTGCAGGAAGTAGGGGAGGACCTGAGCGTCCTGCAGCCTGGGACGCTTCCGCAGGGCTCTGTCGCTTGGGCACGGCTCGCCGAAACGCTCCAACACGAACCCCGGCTCGACCAGCCTGCTCAGAGTAGCGGCCAACTTTTCCGGGGTCCATGGGACCAGTTGGTTCTTTGCGTAGAACCGGACTACCTAGCAGTCGGGGCCAGAAAGCAACACTTTGTAAAATGACTGCCCCATCATGTAGCCATCATCGACGACAATGTCTAAAATGGGTGTCCAGTTGTCCGCGGTAGGAGAGGAAACCGCCACCCATGATGCACAAGTACCGTCTGATGTCGCCCGGCCCGACCCCGATACCTCCTGAAGTGTCCGCAGCGGGGGCGCTACCAATAATTCACCATAGGACTCCGGAGTTCGGCGAGGTCTTCACCCGCGTAAACGAGAACCTGAAGCGGGTCTTCCTGACGGAGAACGACATCTTTACCTACGCGGCTAGCGGGACTGGGGCCTTCGAGGGCGCCGTCCAGAACCTCTTCTCGCCGGGGGACAAGGTGCTCGTCGTGAATAACGGCAACTTCGGGGGCCGCTGGGTCAAGATGTGCCGCGCCTTCGGTCTCGAGGTCACCGAACTAGCCTACGACTGGGGCCAGAAGGCGGACAACGATGACGTCGTCGAGGCGCTCGCGGGCGACCCCGAGATAAAGGCAGCCATCTGCGTGCTCTCGGAGACCTCGACGGGGACCGTCAACGACATCGAGGGCTTCGCGCGGGCCACGCAAAGCGTCGAGAACGTCGTCTCGATCGTTGACGCCGTCTCAGGTCTCGGGGCCTGCACCCTGCGGACGGACGAGTGGGGTGTGGACGTGGTCGTGGCGGGCTCGCAGAAGGCGCTCATGACGCCCCCGGGGCTCGGGTTCGTGAGTGTTTCCGGGCGGGCGATGCGGATGCACGCCGAGTCCAGGATGCCGCGCTACTATTTTGACTGGACCGCGGCGAAGAAGGCATACGAGAAGGACCCGCCGCAGACGGCGTGGACCCCAGCGGTTAGCGTTATCATCCAGCTCGACGTGGCTTTGCAGCAGCTCATCGATGAGGGCGTCGAGAGCGTCTTCGAGCGGCACGTCTTGCTTGGGAGGGCCTCAAGGGAGGGTATCAAGGGCATAGGGCTCAAGCTCTTCGGACCCGACGAGGATCTGAACTCGGCAGTGACGGCGGCGTGGGTGCCCGAGGGGATAGACGGCAAGCAGCTCGTGCGCATGATTTTCCGCGAACACGGCATCCAGGTCGCCGGTGGTCAGGGCGACATGGCAGGTAGGATCTTCCGTATCGGGCACTGCGGCTTTTTCGATGTCTTCGACATCATCGCCACGATAGCAGCCACCGAACTCGCGCTCGAAGCTCTCGATTATCCCGTCGAGCTCGGCAGAGGCGTCGGGGCGGCGCAGAGGGTCTTCTCGAAGAGTGGAGTGACCGCTTGAAGGTGCTCGTACCCGAGAAGCTCGCCGACCCCGGCGTCGAGCTCCTGAAGAGAGACTTCGAGGTAGACGTGATCCTTGACCTCAGTCCCGACGAGCTGCTGGAGAAGATAGGCGAGTACGACGGCCTCATCATCCGCAGCGCGACGCAAGTGACATCGGAGGTCATCGAACGGGCCCAGAACCTCAAGGCTATAGGACGCGCCGGTATCGGGGTGGACAATATAGACATCGAGGCCGCGACCAAGCGCGGCGTCATCGTCGCGAACGCCCCCGAAAGCAACACCGTGGCCGCCGCCGAGCACACCCTTGGACTGATGCTCGCCACCGCGCGGCGTATACCGGCGGCGGACTCCTCCCTGCGGGGCGGGGAGTGGAAGCGGAGCGTGTTCAAGGGTGTCGAAGTCGCCGAAAAGATGCTCGGGCTCGTCGGCCTTGGGCACGTCGGGGCTATCGTGGCGCGCGGGGCTCTGGGGATGGGGATGCGGGTCCTCGCCTATGACCCGTACGTTTCGGAGGACCGCATGCGCTCGATGAACGTCGAGCGGGCAGAGAGTACAGATCAAGTATTCGAGCAGGCGGACTTCGTCTCGCTGCACGTCCCGCGCACCCCGCAGACGATGGGGCTGGTTGATGAGGGCACCTTGGGTAAGATGAAACCCACCGCCTATCTCATAAACGTGGCGCGCGGCGGCATCGTGGACGAGCTCGCGCTATACAACGCGCTCAAGGAGAATGTGATCGCGGGCGCCGCGCTCGACGTGTTCGCCGAGGAGCCGACGACAAACTCCCCGATCTTTGGGCTTCCTAACGCCGTGGTCACGCCCCACCTTGGGGCTAGCACTGCGGAGGCGCAGGACCGGGCTGGCATCACTGCGGCGGAGCAGGTGGCGGCCGCGCTAAGGGGCGTGGTCCCGATGCACGCCATAAATGCCCCCGTGCCGGTAGGGGAGGGCGCGGAGTTCGTCGCCCAGTTCTCCGGGCTGTGCGAGTCTTTGGGGAGTCTGCTCTATCAGCTCACGGACCGCCCGGGCGACACCTTGGGGATCGAGTACCGCGGCGAGGTCGCCAACTTCGACACGCGCCTCCTGGACGTCTCGGCGCAGAAAGGCCTCCTGGCGCCGATGGTTTTCGAGCCGCTGAACTTTGTGAACACCCCGATCCTGGCACGGGAGCGTGGGCTCAAGGTCGAGACCTCGCGGTCCTCAGAGAGCGCTGACTACACGAGCCTCGTGGTGCTGCGGCTCGCGAACGAAGCCGGCGGCGAGAACGTCGTCAGCGGGACGCTGTTCGGGCCTCGGATGCAGCCGCGGCTGGTGGAGGCGATGGGCTTCGACTTCGACGTGGTGCCCGGGAGGTACATGCTGTTTATTGGCAACGAGGACAGGCCGGGTATGATCGGGCAGGTCGGCTCCATCCTCGGCGAACACGACATCAACATCGGCAACATGGCTGTGGGGCGCGGCGAGCCCGGCTCCCACGCGGCGATGGCCGTCACCGTGGATGAGCCCGTCCCCAGCGAAGTCCTGAAATCCCTCGTAGTGACGCCAGGGTTCACCCAGGCCCGCTCCGTCAGGCTATGATGGCCGACCTCGAAGACATACTCGCCCGCTACCGGCCCTACGGACCCACCTTCGGTCCCGGCGACAAGGCACCGTTCTCCGGTACCTACGTCTGCGACCGCGGCACCATGCTGCCCCCGATCCGGGTCCAACTCTCCAAGGGCGAGGAGTTCCCGGAGGCCGAGGGCCTCGCCGAGCACACCCGCTGGCGTCAGACCAACATTCAGGCGTGAGAAACCGGCCGGTGTTCTAACTCGTTTACGGAATTTCTCCACCCTAGATGAGGGTGCATGGTGCGTTCCTCATTCGGACGTTACCCTGCTTCCCGTCGGGTAAGGAAGAAACCAGATCGCACTTGCCTGATCCTGCACCCGTCGCGGGAAGAGCGCTGCGCAATGGCGCAAATCTCTCCACAAAGTCCGCGACGCATAGCGGGAGCTAGCGCCGGGAGAATACTCTACTGTTTGTACTGACGGTAATGTTCTGGGTCGCCACGACGATCAGCGTGGTGGCGATAGCGGCGTCCTCGTTTACCGGCAGCGTGGTCGTCGTGGACGACCGGGGTATCGTTGTTGATGGTGATGCTGAGCTCTGGCGCTATCGCGTGGTCGGAGTTCAGGAGCAACCCTGAGGCAGACGCCGAGCGCGCCGAGTGGACGAACAAGATGCTGTTCTATGCCCTGATCTTCACCATTTTACGTTCTTGGTGGCATTTCTGTACCTGCCAAGCCTCTACTTCGCCCAACAGGGTCTTGACCCCTAAGACTACCTTAATCGCGGGAGCACCGCGGAGTGTCAGTGGCCAGTTTAGCATGTCCCGACCCCTACTTTCGCCTTTATTCACCCAAGTGTCTATCAGGGGTGTTCTCTGAAGTTCGCGACTTCTACTTACTCTCTGACAATAGTGACCGGGCAGTGGGCGTGACGGACCACCGAGTCAGAGACGCTGCCCATCAAAGCTCTCCTTATGCTGCCGCGTCCCCTGCTGCCCATCACTATCATCCCGGCACCCATGCTTTGGGCCAAGTCCACGATCTCCTCGTCCGCTCGTCCCCTCCTTAAGTGCGCCTCCTCGACCGTGCCCCCAGCTCCCTCGACCCTTCTTACCTGTTCGTCCAGAAGCTCTCTTGCTTCGCGTGCGAGTTCAGCGGGCTCCAGTTCGGTTTGGGACAAGAAGGTCGGCCGTAACTCTCCAACGTGGACGACGTGCAGCTCGGAGTCGGTTCTCCTAGCCAGGTCGGCAGCGGTGGTCGCGGCCAACTGTGCTTCAGAAGAACCGTCGGTGGCCAGGAGGATCCTGGTAGGAAAGATGCTCATCGAGTTGCCCCCTTGTTCGACGCGGTCACGTTCAGAACGTATGATGCCAGTTGGGGTATCCTGGCGCTCACAGGGACACATTAGGCACTTATTCACCGAAGTGCCCTAGATGAAAAATTCCACTGAGGGAGGAGGTCCTTAGCAAGCACGCGGACGAACTTCGGCAGGCTCTCGGGCAATCGTTCGCATACGAGGGTGATGGAGGCCGACGCCACGCTCACTCTACTGCTGGCCGCCGAGGAGTGCGACGGGCGCAAGACACTGCTGGCCGTGGGGAGCCGCGGGCTAGGCTTGGTAGGTTAGGGCCGCGGAAGAACCGGTCCTGATCTGCCGCCCTCCCAGGGAGGCTGCCGTACAAGCCGACCGCGCGACCGCGCACAGCGCGCAGCCTGTGCAGACGGCGCCGTGACGGTGGCCGGTGAGGCGACGCGGGAAACGGTCGCGGCGGAGGTCGCGCGACAGGAGGGGGCGTTTCTCGGCCGGCAAAGATACCGACTCGAACGTGCCAGAGATACCCTGGTGCGTGAACTCGCCAACGGGTGAAGCCACGAGGGACAACGATCGGTGTGGATGCAGACGCCGGTCTTCCCGTCGGCCAACCCCCACCCGCGCGTGCTCGCGGAAGAGCTCGAAGCCATGCTGGAGAGGAAGCTCAAGCTCAGGTTGATGCGGGTGGTGCGCGCCCTCGAAAGGATTGAACTCTGCGACGTTACGGAGAAACCCATCGCTAGGGTGCGTCGGTAGCAGATGCCCGAAGAGCTCGACGTCACGGAAGTTCGAAGGCGCCTACGGATGGCGGGCGGTAAGATACGCGGTCTACCTTGACGTTTAGAGACGGGGAGGGCAGGACGATGCGCGCCATGATCCTGAAAGCTCCTGGGAAGCCGCTGCGGGCCGCGGATGTACCATCACCCGAGGTGGGATCTGGGCAGATCCTGGTCCGGGTCCGCGTCTGCGGGGTGTGCCGCACGGACCTGCACGTGGTAGATGGGGAGCTGCCCGATCCGAAGCAGTCCCTGATCCCGGGCCATCAGATCGTCGGCGTCGTCGAGGAGACCGGGGAAGACGTGGAGCACTTTGCGACCGGCGACCGGGTCGGGGTGCCCTGGCTCGGTCACACCGATGGCACCTGTCGATACTGCCTCTCGGGACGGGAGAACCTCTGCGACGGGGCCCGATTCACCGGCTACCAGCTCGACGGCGGCTACGCCGAGTACGCCGCGACCGACGAGCGCTTCTGCTTCCCCATCCCCGACGGATACCCCGATCTGCAGGCCGCGCCGCTGTTGTGCGCGGGCCTGATCGGCTACCGCTCCCTCCGCTTCGCCGGCGACGCGGAGCGCCTCGGCCTGTTCGGGTTTGGCGCCTCCGCCCACATAGTCGCCCAGATCGCCGCCTACCAGGGCCGGCGGACGTTCGCCTTCACCCGCCCGGGAGACGAAGCAGGACAGCGTTTCGCGCGGGAGGTCGGCGCGGAGTGGACCGGGGGCTCCGACGAGTCCCCGCCTGAAGAGCTGGATGCGGCTATCATCTTCGCCCCGGTGGGTCCGCTGGTCCCAGACGCCCTGGGGGTGGTCGCCAAGGGTGGCGTTGTGGTGTGCGCCGGCATTCACATGAGCGACGTTCCCTCGTTTCCCTACGATCTGTTGTGGGGGGAGCGGTGCGTCCGCTCGGTTGCCAACCTTACCCGCCGGGACGGGGAAGAGTTTTTGGCCCTAGCCCCCAAGGTGCCGGTGCGTACCGAGGTCTTGCCCTTCTCGCTCGAAGAGGCCAACGAAGCTCTCAATGCCCTGCGCGGCGGCCGGGTGCGAGGGGCGGCAGTGCTCGTCGTGGACCCCTCCTGATGACTTCCGCAGGTGTAGGGTTGGGCGTGCCGCTTGACGGCCCCGCTCACATCCGCGCTCGCCGTCTTGCCGTCGCTCTTCCAATAGCGAGCCGATCGTAGATGGCTGTTGATGACTCCAGCCGCTTCAGCGGACGGGGGACTGCTCCAAGGGCGGCGAAGGGTCGACGAACGCCACCCGCTCGGGGAGCACCCCTCGCAGCTCCTCTAGGAGCAGCAAGGCCGTCTGGCCACCGCCGCCGAAGATCACATCATACTCTGGTGCAGGCATCGACCGTTATTCTAGGTTTCGTCGCCGCGCCCGTAAGCTTACTATTCTTTTCTGCAGTCGTAGCATAACTACCATGGTGATTAATGGCGCCCAGATCGTACCGATCTAGCAGGCGGTTGTCCCGATCCTCGCGATTGCAGTAACGCTCAGTGCCGTGCTTCTGACGCACTTCGGCATGCGCAAATACGTCCCGGCGACAGGCAGGTGGAAGGTGAAGGCATGTAGCGGTACTTTAGGTCGAGCACACCCTCTGCGCGGTAGTAGACCTGACGTGGCGATTGGTCGGCTAGAAACGTGCGCTGTTTCGCTGCCATGCTGTCTAGCGTGCTGCATGTACGGCACCGGTTTGGTCAAACTTGCCAACCGAATGATCCATCCTGCTCGCAACGTTTCCCGGTCCGCTGCTCAAGCTACTTTAGGCAAGAGACCAGCGACCGTGAGAGAGTCTAAATCTATGAGTGCTATGGCGGCGGCGTAGGTTGGGGCCGATACCGACCTCATCCTCGAAGCCTCTTCCGGCTAGGGTAGCGCTGGGCCATCCGGGACCTACGAGTGAACCTTTGAGGGCTTTGTAGAGGTGATCGTCGGTATATCCCTCTCCTTCCAAGCAGTCCGATGAATAGAGCACCTGAGAATCGGGCCGAAGCTCGTTACCCCTCTCTCCTACGAGAGACCCCAATGCTACCTTCAGAGACTTACCGAGCGTCGAAACTACAGAGCTCACCTTGCTACTCTTCCAGCAGCTTCAGCGCCCGCCGGGTGAAGAAGTAGGAAGCGAAGCCGTGGGGGTGCTCGGTGCCCGCGTCGAACGCGGTGTGCTCGTCTCCCAGCAATGCGGCTTCCTCGAGGAGATAGCCCATGGCGTTGTGGTAACGTTCCGTGCCGACGTCTAGCCCGGTGTCGTGGGCGGCCCTGGGTGGGTCTACCCTGGCCCCCTCTTCCCCGTGGGCCTGGGTAGCGTCGATGGTCCGAAGCAGCCGCAGCCCATCGCTCTTTGCCTGAGCCTCGATGGCCGACCTCCCTTGACTCGCCGTCTAATACCCTCCGAACATCTTATATCCATCTTACGTCACCGAGAGGAGGGCCGTCTCGAAAGCGATACCGTAGCGGACGATCGTCCGAGAATCAGATCTGCGAACCTTCGAAAATCCCCTTCACGGCCGTTCGGTGAGCAAGAGTAAGAAGCGAAGCATTAGACCTCGATTTCATAGAGAACGTAAGATAGCGAGCCAACCCAGATGACGAACATGCCCCACATCCTGCAATTCAGGACGTTGTAATCGCGAAGGAGGTCGGCACACGAATCGCCCACGACGTAATGCCCGAAACAGAACTCGAAGACGGTAGTCAGGGCCATCCACACCAGGCCGAATCTGATCGCTTGACTGGCAGATTGGACCTCCAGGAACCGACTCAACGCACAAGTGTAGACCCCGACCAGGATGCTGAACCTCAAGGTCGATATCTGGTGCCCGGCCAGTTAGCTGACGTATCTTGCGTTCACGACCCGATGGATCGCGGCGTTGACGAAGCCGAGGACGACTATAGGAACTATGCCAGTATGTACTTAAGGTAGATCCTACGTTTCCACCTCGTGTCCTATCTCTCCGTAACCCCTACCCAGGACGCCCCGGCGTCCTCGCAGCTTAGCGTCACCCCCGTGCTCCACACGGTAGCGGCGTAACCCAACTGCCGCGCCGCGCGAGGCGACGATGAGGACGGCCACGGCGGTCAGCAGGGTGGCGTTCTGCACCACCAGGAGCGTCATGCACACCCCGCTGCAGGACCTCAAGGGAAGCCGGACTTGCTACTTCCCTGTGGCGTCAACGCACCTCCCGTCCCTCGGGGCCGTCTAGCGGCGTCTACTTCTCCCTCACGACCAGGACAGGGCAGTGGGCGCGGCGTACGACCGAGTCCGAGACGCTGACCATCAAGGCCCTCCGGATCCTACCGAGGCCACGGCTGCCGACGACGATCAAGCCCGCCCCTACCCGCTCGCCCAGGACGACTACCTCCTCGTCGGGCCTTTCCATCGCGAGGTGACTCTGCGCCACGGTACCGCCGGCCACCTCCATCCTCTCTACCTGCTTGCCGAGCAGGCTGCAGACCTCTTCTCGTAGCTCATCGTACCGGGTGAGGTAACCGTGTCTCTCGGGGTGGTAGACAGGCGCCACCCCCCCGACGTGGATTATGTGCAGCGCCGATTCAGTGGGGTCGACGCCTCCTCCCGACCCATCGACGGCCAACAAGATGGTCGTCCCGAGCAGGCTCGTCCCGATCCACGCCCCGGCGAGTAAACCGGCCCGAGGGAGGCCGCAGGGGACATTCGAAACCTAGCTCGACACACCCTATTGGATCGTACCTCTGGCCGTCACTAGGCCGCGGCCGTGCTAGGGTGCAAGATTTGTTACTGGGCGACTACCACGATAAGGAGGCGAGGAAGACATGGCTCTAACGAAGATACTGCTGACCACAGACGGGTCGGAGGGGCGGCGAGCGCCACGCGGATGGCGCTCAAGCTCTCGCGAACACTCGGCTCCGAGCTGCACGCCGCTTACGTCGAGCCTATGCCCGATCCCTCGCCCGGCCCGAGGCCGCGGTTCTCAATCCGGAAGACATAGCCTGGATTCGTGAGCACGCAGAGGTAACCGCCCGCGAGCGACTCGGTCGGGAGACTGAGAGGATAAGGGGTATGGGCGAGGTCGCCGAATTCTACGCTCGGAGCGGCCGGACGCTGAGATCGTCCGCCTCGCCGAGGAGATCGACGCGGACCTCGTAGTCGTTGGCAGCAGGAGCCTCGGCTCCCTGAGGCACGTCGTCTTGGGCAGCGTCTCGAACGCAGCTCCTTTCAGCTATCGGCAGCCGCCAGAGGAATCCCAGGAAAGGTGGCTGAGGTTCGCCCTTCTGTAAAGTCGTTTCCCCCCTGGTTGCATCCTCTCCAGCAAAGGAAAGCGCGCCTCGAACTCTTCTGTATTTCAACGAAAACTTGGATAAAGGCGAAGAGACGTTGCGTGTGAATGCCGAGAGCATGGTACGCGCCTACGATCCTTGCATGTCGTGTGTAACCAATTTCCTGAAGATAGACTGGATACTAAGGTAATCTACTGCTCCTTCTTGTGGTGTGCCGATTATGGTAACTTTCCCCAGTTTGTTAAGCTTTCTCAGGTATCTTAGTTGAAAGGCCAGATCGAAGTCGTGCACCGATCCGTGAGGGGACAAGATCAACCCATCGATCCCGTCTCCTTCGACCAACGCCACGTTCTGTGACTTTTGAACCGTATCGAGGATCCTAACGCGTCGCTCGTTCGCAGAGGGGACGTCTTCATTAGGGTTGACGAAGACAAATGCAATGTCTTCCATCTTACCTTCCGGTTCTCTTGCAGCTTCAATTGCCGTTTAGTCTTCTGCGCATATTCGTTGCCGAGAACATAGATGTTCATTTGGCTGTAGCGCTCCGCGATGTGCCCCTTTCTGGGGACACGTCGGTAAGCCCGCCAGAGGAACCGTAGGCGGATTCTTTCGCCGTCGGGATATTGAAGGTGACCACGTAACAACCCCGTGGGGCCTCACTCATATCCTACCGCCCCTTCTCAAGCCCTTCGCGCACCCCCTTCGCGCACCATCAGGGGGTAGCCGGCCATTCGGAGCCTATCGCTTCGGTCCGATGGGCCAGGTATGCGTCTGGTGTTAGAACAGAGCTAGCGTACTTGGGAGCGCGGGGATCCGTTGCCCATGACGGTGTTCTCAAATTTGAGAAGCACTAACTATCGGGGCGAGCTGGCCCAGCAAGTCGAGCAAGCTCGGGAGATCGGATACCAGCATGGGGTCTATGGCCTCCTCGCCTGCAAAGACTACGATGAGGTACCCGCTTCCCTCCGAGGCCTCGTGGGCGGCTACGCTCATCCCTTTGGAGCCAGGGCTGGTATTCCCGAGGGTCATGAAGGGCGCCTGATCGTATCCTTCGGGCAAGAACGGATGCCTCTCGGAGAAAGCCACGTCCTCCTCGACCCAGGTTCCTAGCTCGTAGCGCCATACATGCATCCTTGCTCCATTCTAACGAGAACTTGGCAACCTTCGCCACTTGCAGGCTGAGTCACCCAGCCGGCGGTGCCCCTCTAGGATTGCTCACGCGTTGGCGGCCTGCGCAAACTCGGCGACCGTCGGCCGGACCAGCTTTTCGAAGTCGGCGTACTCGACGCTCATAGTGTCCGTGTGGGTGTCGGCCCTGAAGACTATAGTCTTATTCTCCGCTAACGTCTTGTCCGCATATGTGGGGATGTCGTAGAGGTTTCAAAAAGGCGGCATCGCCCCCACCTCGCAGTCGAGAAAGGTATACGCGAAGCGTTTCTCTTCGGCCGGGAGAACCTCCCGTGCGCCTAAAGCCGCGGCCGCCTTCTGCATGTTAACGTGGTAGGGAGCAGGCTACACTAGCATTACCGACTTCTTTTCGTCGGTTAATAGTACCATCACCGTCTTAGCGAACATCTTGCCGGGCACGTGTTCTGTTGCGGCGATCTCCTGAGTGGTTATCGCCCTCGGGTGGTGCTGGCCCTGGTAGGGACCCCGTTCTCACGCAGGTAGCTCTCAAGCCTCTGTTTGCAGTTCATCTCTATGCGCCTCCTTCGATCTTCCTCGCGAGCAGTCCAGGACCGACCCCCTCACGGTTCTCAAGACCTTGGTCGATACGCTGCCCAACAGCATCCTCTCGCTCGCACCCAACCCCCGGGTGCCCACCACGAGGCCGCTGGACTCACCGCCTACTTCGGCGACCTCTGAGAGTACCTGTGCAGCCTCTCCCGTAGGGACTCGAACCTGAGGGCGCACACCATAAGCATCCGCAAGCTCCGCGGCACGTCTTTGAAGGGCTGGTTTCACGTGCCTTAGACCTTCCTCAACTATCCTCTCGTAGAGTTCCCGCTCGTCTTGTGGCAGCCTCTCCGGGTGCGGGGGCATGCCCTCGGCTTTCGGTCGGCATAAGCATTAGGCAGATGGCGAGGCCTGAACTCCTTTCGGGATTTCCGATAGGCTTGGCGCTCTCCTCGGTCGTTTCCCGATGGCCTTGCTGCGTCGGGGGGATGATGACGTGTCGATCGCCGTCTCGCTTTCGCTTCTGGGGGCGTGCTCGGTGGCCACGCTGATCGCCATGGCGTTGCCCTGGACGATACACCGCTTGGGCAAGGATCCGGCGTTCGGGAGTGGACCGCAGGCCACGGTGATACAGGATCTGCTCTCGATCCTCATATACTTCGTTATCGCATCTTACGTGGTCGGATGAACGTCCTCGCTGCCACCGCATCCTAGCGCGGTGAACGGTTGACGGGTACTCTACCGATTAAAGGTTCTGACGTACCTCGAAAACGTTCGCTAACATGAAGCCTCAACGCGCAAGGGTACGCTATGCCAAAGACGAGTGAAGAGGTAAGCATCTTCCCGACCAAGATCCTTCTGGCCGCCGACGGTTCGAACGTCGCCGAGCTTGCCACGGCCACCGCCGTCGGCCTGGCCAAGAGTACAAGCTCCAAGCTGGACATCGTCCACGTGTTTGGCTTGCCTTCCAAGACCCTCGATGAATCCTTAAGCTTCGACAACAGTGCCCGAGAAGCGCCCGAAGAAAAGGCGCGGGCGAAGCTTGAGGAGCTGGTGGGCAAGACCGAAACTTTCGGCGGAGCGATCGAGAAGTCCCACTTCAGGATGGGCCAGCCGGACGTGGAGATCGTCGCCCTGGCGGAGGAGTTGGGAGCCGGGTTAGTGGTCGTGGGCAGTCGGGGCCACAGCCCGAGAAAGCGCGCGCTTATGGGCAGCGTCTCAGAATCCGTCGTTCGACACGCCCACTGCTCGGTCCTGGTGGTGCGGGGATCCGGCAGCGGCGAGGATAGGGATTATCTGCCAGGGCGCATCTTGCTCGCCTTCGATGGCTCCAAAGACGCCGAAGCCGCGGCTCGGGCGGCACTCGAAATATCCAACGTCGTTGGGTCCGAGCTGCACGTCCTCTGCGTTGTGCAGCTGCCCTATGCCGGTCCCTTCACCTGGGAGGTCGATGTCGAGAAAATCAAGCAGAACGCTAGGTCGATGGTAGACAGGCAAGCGCAGCAGATAGAGGCCACAAGGGGCAAGGTGAAGGAGGTGCACCTCGCGTCCGGCAAGCCGTATGCGGAGATCGTGCGCTTCGCCGAGGAGCTGGGCGCCGGCTTGGTCGTCATGGGAACCCGGGGGCTTGGCAGGCTGCAGCGGGCGCTCATGGGCAGCATCTCTGAGAGCGTTGTTAGGCACGCCCACTGTCCGGTTATGGTAGTGCGCACGGAAAAGAGCAGGAGGCGTGAGGGGGCATGAACGAATCCTTGCCAAAGAAAATCCTCCTGGCCACCGACGGATCCGAGGACGCGATCCTGTCAGCCCGGGCGGCGAGCGACATATCCGCCGCGGCCGGCTCCGGGGTACACGTCGTCCACGCGCTCCAACCGCTCCCTCGCTACGCTTATCCCGGGGTTACGGCGGAGGTCTACTCCCGCGTCCTGGAAGTCAGAGAACGGGCCGCTCGCGATCTGCTCGACGCACAGGAGAGGCGTATCGACGAGGGAGGCGGGAAGGTGGCCAAGGTCCACCTCAGGAGCGGTCCCGCGGTTGACGAGATCATCGAGCTGGCCGAGGAGCTGGAAGCCGGCCTGATCGTCATGGGCAGTCGAGGGATGGGGCTCGTGGAGCGGGTGGTCATGGGAAGCGTCTCTGAGGGGGTGGTCCACGATGCCTCCTGTCCCGTGCTCGTCCTGCGCGGCGGTGAGGCGGCGTGGCCTCCGGCCCGGATAGTCATCGCTGACGACGGCTCCGAGGAAGCCACCCGCGCGGGAGAGCTCGCCACAGGCATCGGGAAGCTCTCCGGGGCGAGGGCGCTTCTGCTGCGCGCCTACCCAAGGCTCCCCGAGGTAGATATCCCGGGCCGCGAGCTGAACGCGCGGATGGTCAACGACGAACTGCGTCGCGAGGAAAATATCCTGACCAAGCGGGCCGTGGAGCTCGAGCAGAAAGCCGGAATCCGACCCAGGGTGCGCATACAAGTCGGTGACCCCGCAGCCTGTATTTTAGAAGCCGCGCAAGAAGAAGAAGGCGTCGAAAAGGCGCTCATGGCCGTGGGCCGCCGCGGTCTGGGGATGACGCGGCGGATGAGGCTAGGAAGTGTCTCTACGAAGGTCCTTCGAGCCGCTGGAGGACCGGTACTCGTTAACCCGCGCCGGAATCGATAGCGCCTCCGATCCTGGGCGGTAGTAATGACGGAGTCCGTAGGGGGTTTATCTTTTCGTGTTTATCCCCTCGAGAGCGGTAACCCCGTAGGGGGGTAGGTCTTGGCCTGAGATCAACCTGGGACATCTTTGAGGGGCGGGAGAACGCTACCTGTTATGTGCTTATGGATGCACGTCAGCGCATCGGGAACCGACATGGAAGGGGTCGTTGGATGTTTACGAGGTGAGGCAGCCGGTGAGCGATCTGGAGGAGGAGCGCGGCGGATACGCGAACCCGCCTTGATGACGAAACCGGCCTACGTCTATTGCCGGCGCTCTCCGTTAGCCTCGTGCTCTTGGTTGGGGTGGTCGGCTGCTGCGGCGCGCCAAGATTATACCCGCCAGCACGACTGCGCCCCCTATCGCCTGCCATCCACCGAGCGTCTCACCCAGGATCATCCAAGCTAACACGGCCGCGGCTACTGGTTGTAGGAGGAGCCCTACCGAAGAGAAGGCGACCGGCAGGCCGGCCAGAGCGTAAGCGATCAGACCCTGTCCGCCGGCGTGCGAGAGGAGGGCTACGCCGAGCAGAATCGTCCATCCGGAAACCGTCGTAGCGAACAGGGTTTCGCCGGAGAGGATGGTGATGGGCAGGAGCGCCACGCACGTAACCGCCCCGCTCAAGACCATTATGGTGCCGGTGGAAAAGCGGGATCTGAGCCGGTAAATGGTCAAGATGTAGCTCGCGTAGAATACCGCCGCGACCAACGCCGCTGCGTCTCCCAATATGTTTTGGGGATCGCTGGCGAGATCCCAGCCTACCAGCAGTGCGGCGCCCGCCAGCGCGACCGCCAGGCCCGCGGCGAGTCCGGCGTTGAATCTCTCGTTAAAGAGGAGCCACCCCCCAAAGGCCACGAAAGCCGGGGCGAGGTTGACCAGCAGCGTCGAGTTGGCGACGGAGGTAAGGCCCACCGCCCAATGCCACAGAGCGATGTCTCCCGTAAAAAACAGCCCAGCAAGGACGAGAGCTAGGAGGTCTCCGTACGCCGAAGGCCGGCGTGCCGTCCGCTCCCGCCTATCTGCCACCTCTGTCCACAGAAAGAGGACCGGGAGTGCGAGGGCGACGCGCCAGAACGCCGTGGCACTCGGCCCTAACTCGCTCAGACGCACGAAGATGGGTGAAGCTCCTATAGCGATGGCACCGACGACGAGGGCCACCAGGGCGAAGGGCGTCTCCCCGAGAACCGGGCTCTTGAGTGGGGGTACGGCGGGTATCTTGGCGCCCGGATTCGCCCCGGGTTTCGAACGATCCTCGTTCACACCCGCTTACCGGCCGTGACGCGAGCTGAGGTTCGTGTTGTCGCTCTGCAACCTCGGTGTACGGGTTTCGTGTGAGCGCGCAGTGCCAAAAACGAGCAAGCAAGGCCCCAACAGCGAATCGACCCACGGCTTCGCCGCGGCGTATAGCCAGAGCTACGATGCTGCCATGGTGGAGGCGACGGATGCGTGTAACGCCTGCTATGTCGAGGACCGCGGATCACCGTCTCTTCATCCGTGCTCAAGGCGTCTTGTCCAAGATCTTTCCAGCTCCGCTCCGAGGCTTGAAGAGCCGGGTCTGGGAAACCCCGTCTCGATTCTTTGGCCGTCTACATCAACCAGCGGCATTATCCGCAACAGGGCCTTTGTCAGGAAGGTTTCGTCGGCCCTGGAGAACTCTCCGAGGCGCGTCTCTATTTCGGCGGCGTTGAGAGCCAGCCACGGGGCCAACTCGGAAAGCACAAGCCCCTTCACTATGCCCTGTAGAACTCTTGATGTCGTATGCGGAGTGAGAAGCGTGTCTCCTAGAACGACATAGTTGTTGGCCGTACTCGCGCAGGCGAGGTTCCCCGCGGTGTTGAGCATGAGGGCCTCGTCGGCGCCGCGACCAGCGGTCTCGCGGCGTGCCACAACGTAATCCAGGCGGCCCAAGTATTTAATTCCCGCGGTCGAGGAGCACTCGTTGCAGGCCACGCCGCTGATAACAGCCCTCATGCTCTGATCATATAGACTGGTCGGGTAGCCGGCCAAAAGCTGTGCGGACCACCACCGTCACCGGCGTCTCCGGATCCGGCAGCAGGCCCTGGTGCGCCGGCACGCCTCGGCTAACGGTCAGGCGCACCGCGGCCTCGGTGATCTTGTTGGACGCCAGCGTTCTCACTACCGCGCTGGCAAGGTCTTCGTTGTCTAGGACGAGGGACCAAGCGGATCACGGCTCCGCCGGCTCGCAGGCGGGAAAGGTGACGCTACATCCGCACGACAGCGCCTTTGCGAACTCGCATGGTCTCGAACAACTCATCGCCCAGGGTGAAACCGCTGTCGTGCGGGTCCACGGCGGCTTATCCTTCGGCAACCGCTCCCTTTCAACCCACAGTAGGCGCACTTCGCTCACCATTCCTCCAACTCGACCTCCAGCGCCCCCGAGAGGGTCCGGCCCTTCCTTGGCCAGAGTCTCGGCTTGTTACGCCTCGGGCTCCGAGTCGTAGGTTACCGCGTCGCCGACCTGCAGACACATTCGACCGTCCCTCAACACGAGCGTCCGGATGACGATGTTCGTGTCCATCGCCCCGGTAAAGCTCAGGGAGCCGATCGCGCCGCAGTAGGCGCCCCGACGTATCGGCTCGAGCTCCTCGATGATCTCCATGGTTCGTATCTTCGGGCAACCGGTGACCGAGCCACCAGGGAAGCAGGCGTAGCAGGTCCACGGCGTCCGGCCCCGGTCGGAGCTCGCCGCAGACCGTGCTCACCAGATGTCAGACACTCGCGTACCCTTCGAGGTCGAACAACCTGGGCACCCGCACCGAACCGACGCGCCGATGAGGGAGGGATATCTAGGCGCCTCGGATGCTTTCGAGACGTGCACGCGTCGGCCTTCTTGCCCGTCGGAGATCTCGTAGCGATGATCTAACCCTCACCGGAGAGGTGGTCGGTGGCCAAGACTAAATCGTAGATGCCGATGTCCAACTCCGGCAGTCCCTCGTCGACGGCGGTGGCGGGCACCCGCTCCAACAGCTGGTCGGTGTCGTAACCGAAGTAGCCGATGGCGCCACCCAAAACGCCGACAGGCTCGGCACCCGATCCACCGAGTAGCGGCGCTGCGGGAGCTGAAGAAAGGTTTAGGGTCGGCCTCCATGACAGTCCGCCCCGTCGGACTGATAAACTCGACGCGACAGCTTGGCTTCGTACTACAGGAAGGGATCGGCCGTGAAGTACGAATAACACCCGCCACGGCTGTCGGTCAGGCTGCTGTCTAGGTACACCGGCCGCGGCAATTCGAGTAGCCGGGGCACGACCCGATGCAGATCCTCGGGCACCGGGGCGACCACGAGGACAAGGCCGCTCATGCCGAAGCGTCCAAGACGCCCAACTCCCGAACATCGTCTGGCGGTACTCCGTCGCGGAACCCTACAAAATCTCGCCGGAAGTACCTTCGCATCCTTGGGCCTTGTACAGTGGAAGTCTCCAAGTCTAGACTTACCTTGACTCAGCGCAGGGACCTGCGCCATCCGTTCAACTATACGCAACTCTATCAGATGACACAACGAAAGCCCATGTACGGTAGCGGTGTTTGCGGTCGTCCGGGGGCTCCACGTAACCTTGACTCATAGATAAACATATGTTACTAGTTTGTTACTCGTTTCGTGTATGAGAGAATGTTGCGTATAGCGCAACGACAAAGAAACGCGATGCGTGCTTCGGCCGGCGGGGGGGTTACGGGTTCTCCGCCGGGAGTCAAAGGAACGCTTTTTCGGGCGCGCGTGCAGACGGAGGAGCGGTGGTGGAAGATAGGGCGAGCGTCGTGATCATCGGGGCCGGCATCGTCGGCTGCAGCGCCGCCGAGCACCTGACCGATCTCGGCTGGCGGGACGTGGTGGTCTTGGATCAGGGGCCGCTGTTCGAGGCGGGCGGGTCGACCTC
>DASQVA010000312.1:0-18133 GCA_035641035.1 Rubrobacter sp.
GGGGGCCGTGTGGTCAGCCGTGCCGTGGATCATGAGTAGCGGCGTGGGGAAGCACGCCGCCGGGTCTGGGGCGTAGGCCGCCTGCTGCCTCACGGCGCTCCCAGGTAACGGGTTGGCGGGCATGAGGGCGACGGCGGCATGCAGGGGGCGGGGCAGCTCGCGGCAGGCGAGGGCCAAGACCACAGCGCCACCCATCGAGACCCCCACCGCCCCTATGCGCTCCGCGTCCACCTCCTCCCGGTCGGCGACCCAGGAGAGCACGCGCTCCGACTCCCCGACCGTACCCTTCAGGCAGTCTAGGAAGAGGCCATCGACGTCGCGTTCGCGGCGGGCGGCGAAGTCGTTGGGCGCCCTCTCGCCGTGCAGGGCAGCGTCCGGCAGCACTGCCAGGCATCCGGCGTCGGCGAGCGGTACGGCGAGCCCCAAGAGGTCGTCGGTCTTCTTGCCCGCGAAGCCGTGGTAGACGACCACGGCGGGCAGCGGATCCGGCGCCCAGGACGGGCGCACGGTTACCAGCGGAGTTCCGCCGGCGAGCCAGCGCTCGATCCTGTAATCTCCCGCTCCTCGCAGCACCCTGCCTCCCTTCGAGGGTCCGTCACCGCAAAGAAGGAGCCGCCACGGCGTAGACCGCGGCGGCTCCGAAGAGAGCTCTAGAAGTCCTTCTCAAGGCCTTAGTTGATGATGCCCTCGTCTTCGAGGTGCTGCCTGGCCACGTCCTCGTAGTCCTCCTGCTCGAGGTCAACGGCGCCGTTGAGCGCACGCATCTTGTCGGCGTTCAGGCTGGCGGAGACCTCGTTGAGGATCTTCTTGGCGTCGCCGTTCTTGTCTAGGAGCTCCTGCGTGACGACCGGAGCCGGCTCGTAAATCGGCCAGATCGTCTTGGTGTCCTCTATAACCTTCAGCTCGGGGGAGGCGAGCTGGCCGTCGGTGGTGTACCCGATGCCGACGTCGGCCTCGCCCTCGGCCAGGGCCTTGAAGCGGATACCGAGGTCGTTGACGATCTTGATCTCCTTGAAGTCGAGCTTCGGGTAGTTCTCCTTCATGTTGGGGTAGCCGTCCGAGCGGTTCTGGAACTCGGAGTACGAGGAGAACACGAGCTGGTCGGACTTCGCCGCGAGGTCCTCGAGCGTCTCTATGCCCAGCTTGTTGGCCTCTTTGGTCAGCATCGAGATGCCGTAGCTGTTGTTGAAGTGGGCCGGCTCGAGCATCTGCATCGGGGTGTCTTTGCGGTTCTTGTAGAACTCCGCGACCTGCTCGTAGGTCTCTTTTGCCGTCTTCGGATACGACTCGGGCGGCTTCTTCAATATGGCCACGTAGGCCGTGCCCGTGTACTCGGGGTACACGTCTATAGTGCCGTCCTGCAGCGACTTGTCCATGACCTGCTCGGAGCCGAGGTTCAGCTTGCGCGTGACGTCGTAGCCCTCATCCTCGAACGCCTGGGCGTACATCTCGCCGAGGAGTATCTGCTCGGTGAACTTCTTCGAGCCTACGGAGACTTTAGGACCGCCGCTGTCGCCGCCGGCCCCGCCGCCGGCCCCGCCGCCGCAGGCCGCCGTGACGGCCAGCAGGGCGGTGACGAGCAGGGCCGTTACCGCCCGGATCAACATGGTCTTGTTCTTCACTTTTTCTCCTGTCATTTGCCTGCTCTCTGTCTCTTTTGGGCTATCCGAAGTCCCTTCGGGGTGAACGCCCGCTCCAGGAACCCGAACCCGACCTCAGTGATAATCGCCAGAGCCGCTACGGCGAAGGCTCCGGCGAGCGCTATGGCGGTGCTGTTGCGTTGGAAGCCCTCGACTATGTAATCGCCTAAGGCCCCGCCGCCGATAAACGTCGCCAGGGTCGCGCTCGCCACTACCTGCACAGCCGAGGTCCTGATGCCGGCGAAGATGATAGGTGCGGCTATCGGGACCTGGATGCCTTGGAGTATCTGGCGGCCCGAGAGGCCCATGCCTTTGGCCGAATCCAGGATCTGCGGGCTCACCTGCCTCAAGCCCACGACCCCGTTTATCAGAATCGGCGGTATGGCGAGGAGCGTCAGCGCGAACAGCGCGCTGTCGAACCCGAGCCCTAATAGCGGGAACATCAAGACCAACACGGCGAGCGACGGTACCGCGCGCCCGATGTTGCCCACGTTGATGGCGACCGTGGAACCCCAGTCCGAGCGGTTCACGAGTATGGCCACCGGTATGGCGACGGCGATGCCGAGGAGCGTCGCGAGCACCGTGTACTCGATGTGGAGCCTGAGGTTCTCGATAAAGTCCGGGCGCTGCAAGACGTTCATGAACTCGTTCATCTTACGTCGCCCCCCTCGCCCGGCGCGCCCACGGGCTCAACAGGCGTTCCGCCCCGACGAATAGAAGGTCGGAGCCGACGGCGAGCAGGGTCGCGAGAACCGCCCCGGCGATGTACATGGTCGGAAAGTCTCGGGTTATGCCGTCGAAGATCAGATCCCCGAGCCCCCCGGCCCCGATGTACGCTCCGATGACCGCAATACCTATCACCGTGACGATGGCAATGCGCATCCCGGCCACGATCACCGGCAGCGCCAGCGGCAGCTCGACCCTCCAGAGTATCTGACGGTCGGTCAAGCCCATCCCCCGCGCGGCGTCCTTGGTCTCCGGCGGTACCGAGTCGAGCCCCGTCACCACGTTGCGGATCAGGACGAGCAGCGAGTAGAGCACGAGCGCGATGATCGCCGGCGTCCTGCCGACGCTGAAACCGACGACGAACAGCAGGATTGTGAACATAGAGAAACTGGGGATCGTGTAGAAGAACCCCGTAATGGCCGTCAGCGGCGGGTAGAGCCTGCGGTAGCGGGCGGCGAGTATGCCCAGGGGCAGCGAGATGACGAGCGCTATAGCCAGGGAGACAAAGCACAGGTAGATGTGCTGAAAGAAGGCCGGCACGACGTCTTCTGTGAAGTTGTCGGCCAGCCACTCCCAGTCTATGAGGCCGGTCTGTTCGCTCTCGGGGGCGAAGTCTACCTGAAGGAAACCCAGGTTGGCGGTCGCAGGTTCCTCGGTGGCGCTATCCACTCGCGACCTCCGCATCGTGCGAGAGCGTCCGGATGGCGTCGATGGAGAGCGTGCCCTGCGGGGTGCCGCCGTTTCCATCTGGCACCACGAGGCCGCGGTCGGCGCCGGCTCCGATGATCTCCGAGAGGGCGTCTTTGAGCGTGAGATGGGCGCTGATGCGCGGGAGACTGTCGCCGCCGTTTACGGGGTCGAGGTCCATGTCCTTTACCTGCAGCAACGAGAGGCGCTTCAGCACCCTGTCGGTGCCGACGAAGGAGGAGACGAAGTCCGAGGCCGGGTTGGCCAGGATGTGCTCGGGGGTGTCGTACTGGGCTAGGATGCCGCCTTCTTTCAGGATGGCGATTTTGTCGCCCATCTTTATGGCCTCGTCGATGTCGTGGGTGACGAAGACGATAGTCTTCTTTATGTCCTCCTGGATGTGGAGGAACTCCTGCTGGAGACGGTCGCGGGTGATCGGGTCGACCGCCCCGAACGGCTCGTCCATGAGCATGATCGGAGGGTCCGCGGCCAGGGCCCGCGCCACCCCGACCCGCTGCTGCTGGCCGCCGGAGAGCTCAGCGGGGTAGCGGTTGCGGTACTGGTCGGGCGGGAGGCCTACGAGGTCGAGCAGCTCGTCCACGCGTCGGTCGGTGCGCGCCTTGTCCCAGCCGACGAGGCCGGGCACGGTGCCGACGTTGCTTGCGATGGTGCGGTGGGGGAAGAGCCCTATCTGCTGGATGGCGTAGCCGATCTTGCGCCTTAGCTGCGTCCCGCTCATGGAGGTGTTCTTCTGTCCATCGATGAGAATCTCGCCCTCGGTCGGCTCGATGAGGCGGTTGACCATCCTCATACTCGTTGTCTTGCCGCATCCTGAGGGACCGACCAGAACGCAGATCTCACCGTCGCCTATCGTAAAAGACAGGTCGTTGACCACAGGCCTGTCCGATCCCGCGTAGGTCTTGCTTACGTTCTTAAACTCGATCATAGGTTCTCCTGCTGATCCAGGGATAGAAAACCACCCAGTAAGCCTTCGTCACTTCCCTCGCCATAACTACCATTCTCCCATCACCTTCGGGCAAAACGATTGCTAAGAAGTATAGAGCATTCTTGGTCACTATGTGCAAGCATGCCGCAAACATACACTAAAAAGTGTATGTTTGCGGTGCCTTGGCGCACGTACTTCCCGAGGAGCTTTCGGCGATACAAAAGTGGCCGACCATAGCGTCCGCCGGGGGTGGCCACCACCTCTACTCCCCGCGCCGTACCGGAGAGCTGGGCAGCCGCGGGCACAACGTGGTCCTCGTGAACTCATCCCGCGACCTCCTCTAATCCGGCAGAGCGACGGGAGTAATCTCCCACACCTACGCCCCCAAGGAAGATCGCATAGACGTCAGCTAGCTTGTCGAGCGCGGCGGCGGACGTTTTGTGGAGGACCGCGTGGCCGGGTCTTGCCGCCCGATAGTGCGCTGGTTCTGGAGGGCGGGGAGCACGGCGGCTACGTCGTGGCTTCTTTCTGCATCGGGAACGGAGTGAAGGAACCTAGGTTCGAGGAGCCTGGACCGGCGCTCGGGGTCTGCGGGGCCCTGAGGCCCGCGGGTGCTGGTCGTGGGGGAGGCGCCGCCGGCTGCGAGGTCGCCGCACACACCGCCTCCCTCATGGGAAGACCTGGGCCTGCGCTCCTTGGCTCCTCGTCCCGGGGGCTCGGCCTCTGCTGTACGGGTACCTGCGGGGGCGTGGCGTCGAGGTGCTGCTCGGCTGCCGTATCCGCTCCTACGAAGGGGCATTGCCACCGCCGAGGCCGGACGGTCAGGTGGAGGCGGATCTGATCGTCCTCGCGACCGGTGTCGCGCCGCCCCAAGTGTTCCCGCGCTCGCGCCTGGCGAGGGGACCGACGGCGGGCTCTGGACTGGCCACCACCTGAGCAGCCCGTCGGACGGGTGCACCTTTGACGGCGGCGATTCGGCCTCCTTCCGCGGGCAGGGCCTGACCCGGCTGGGAGTCTTCGCCATCCGGCAGGGGGCCGGCGCTGTGCCGCAACCTTCAGGCTTACTCAGAGGCAAGCCCTGGAAGTGTCCAGCACGCCTCACCGCGACGCTCAAGCGCAGGATAGACTAGAGGTTCATGGCGGAGTACGGCTAGCCGGAATCCCGGCCAGCGTTTGGGCTCTCGAGGGCTGGGTTCTACTCGTTTCGCGTCGTCGGGGCGGAATATCCTGCCAAACTGCGAGGGAGGGATCATCCCGCCTGGATCGCGCTTATCGTCAATCCCTCGCTGATCGGCTGAGGCTAGCTACGGTGTCCGACGCCGAGCAGCAGGTAGAGGATAAAGTAGAGTGCCGTCGCGGTGAGGGCGACGGTGAAGAAGCTGCTCGGATCCAGGTACTGTTGCAGCGTCGGCACGGCGCCCAGCAAGAGGACCGCCGGGGCCTCGAGCAGCGCCCCAAGGCTGTAGACCACGTCGGTAACGCTGTTGGCACCCTGCCTGACGCCCGTGTAGACCAGCCCTACGTGAACGAGTATCAACAGCATGACTAGGACGAGTATCGTTCGGATGAGGCCCAACCTTCTAGCTCCTTCCCTGCCCGGCGGACACTCTCGCGCTCGGCGCGGCTCCGAGGGTTCGCGCGATCTCCGGCGCGCCGGATCGAACTCTCCCTGACTCCTTCCGACAGCCACTCTCGGCGGGCAGTATACTCAAAAACCCGCCCTTCTTGCGGGGTCTGCGAAGACGGCTACGGGGAGCCTATCCGTAGCGCCCGGACCTGTTCTCCTTTGTAGTCTTTTCGGAATCCTGGCGTTCGTCGCCGCCCAGGGTTCCCCCCATTGAGTCGTTCTTTCGCCGCGCCGGGGGCTTGCTCTGACGGCCGCCCTCGAAGGCGAGAACCATTCCTGCTACGAGCAGGCAGAGCAACCCGACGGCGAACGTGACGACGTCCCTCATCAGCACGCCGCTGGCGGCGGCCACACCCGAAACCCACCAGACGGCGAAGAGCGTACCCTGCCCACGGGTCTTGGGGTCGGTCGCCATGTAGACACCAAATGAGGTGCCCGCCAGAGAGACGAGCAGCAAAAGAATCCCGATCGCGGTCAGAATCAAGTTCACTTTTTCATACTAACCGAGGCCGCCGCGTGTTTCACCCAGGAGAGGTCAGAAGGGGATGCCCGAAGGGGCCCGAAGATTTCCTACCGCTGGCTCATCGTCCGCCGGTAGGATTTCATGTCCGCTAGGAACTCGTCCCAGGGGCGCTCCGGGGACTCCAAGCGGTTGCCGTAGAGGGAGAGTTTGTGGACGAATTCGTGCAGGGCGGACTCGGTATCGGAGACGCATCTGGGTCGGGCGACCAGGAGCACCTCCCAGTCTTCGAGCTCCTTGATATTGTTTATGGCCTTCTTGAGGCCGGGGCGGTGGTAGAGGAGGACGCCCGGAGCGTCGAGGTCTTCGTAGTGGGCGACCAGCTCGTAGTCTTGGTCGGCGGCGTATGCCCTGATGGCGGCCATCTGTTTCTCTCGGGAGGGGAGGGAGCCTTCGGGTTCGGTCCTTATGTAAGATGCAGCCCGCGCCACGGAGATTTGATGATAGCACGGGGCCGGTCTGGTATGATCTGGGGCCCCAGGGACGCGTCGGGACGTGGCGCAGTCTGGTAGCGCACTCGGCTGGGGGCCGAGTGGTCGCCGGTTCGAATCCGGCCGTCCCGACTCTCTGCGGCGGGACCGTACCCGTTGGAAAGGCTAGAGAGCTTTGGACACCATCTACCTACTCCTTGGAATCATAGGGTTCATGGCCATGATCGCGGTCTTCTTCTTCGGCGGGTTTGTATTGCTGGACTTTATCTGGGGCCGCCGCGGGGGAGACGCCTAGGCTGAGGTCTAGGCCACACCGGCCTCTCTACCCCCGAACGCTTGATCCCCTCGCTAAACGACCTGCGCCTGGTGGAGCCGGAGTGCCTGATCCTCCACGAGGCCCACGATGAGAAGCGCCTCGCCCGCCTCCGTCACCGTATCGAGGCGGAAGGGGAGCAGCGCAACCCCGTGATAGTCTCCCCCTTCGAGGACCGCTACCTGGTCCTCGACGGCGCCCACCGGGTCCGCGTCCTCGCGGAGCTAGGCTATCACCTCGTCCTCGTACAGGTCGTCGAGCCGCCCGAGAGGGCCGAGGGTTGGGGTCATCTCCTCGAGGGCTTCGAACCGAAAGAGTTGCACGACATTGAGGAAATCGAGGCTTCCGAGGAGCCAAGGGGACGCATCTCCCTGGCCGAGGTGGAGACGGCCGGCGGCGGTCAGACCCTCTCCCTATCGTCTAGCGGGGAGGGATTGGAGGTCTGGTTGCGGGCGCTCTGGAGGCTGCAGGCGCTCTATCCGAAGGGGGTCGTGGTGCGGCGCGTCGAACCTGATGGGATAGTTCGGCTTGCCGACGGGGAGGCCCTGATCCGCTACCGCTCCTTCACCCCCGGCGAGCTCGCCGCGATCGTTGACTCGGGGGCAGTTTTGCCGGCCGGGATAACGCGCTTTCGCGTGCGGGAGCGAATCCTCGGCGTGCGCTACCCGCTGGAGAGGATGAAGGATGGTGACGCCGCCGTCCGCAACGCCGAGCTAAGGGAGTTCGTGCGCAGGCGCTGGAACGAAGATCGCGTCCGATACTATGGGGAGCCCGTCGTGCTCTTCGAGTGACTGAAGGGTACGAGATCGCGGCATGACCGCCGTCGTCTCGGCAAGAGCACCCCAGTTTGTAAGCACTCTCCATGAGCACTCGCGTTTTCCCGGAGATCGCTAGTCTTGTATTACAAAGTCTTCGCACGGCGAATGCCGGTACCGGCATTCGCCGTAGCGAACAAGACCCCTGGTAATCCGGCGCCCGGGAGGCCCGTGCGGCCCGCGCGAGGGCAATCGTGAAGATCGGGTACCATAGCTTCGCCCTCAGAGAGAAGGAGAGTTCGCCTTGTATCGTACAGCGGCCGTGATTTTGGTCCTCACCGTTGTCTTCTTCGCGGTGCGGTCGGCTGATGAGCCAGTGCGGGTCCTCCAGAAGCCGAAAGTGCGCCTGGCACCCGAGGTTTTCGAGACGGCGCGAGGCCCAAGTGCGGAGGGGCAAACCGTGATTGAGCGTGCGCCCGACGAAGAAAATCTGAAGATCGGGAGCTTTGGGACGCCGAACCGCGTTCCGGACTACGAGGTCCTCGAAGAGAGCCTCGCCGAGCGCGACGGCGCCCGCGCGGCGCGACTACTCATTGACACCCGCTCGCGCGAGGAGGAGGATTTCGTCCTCATCGCCCGCGACCTGAAGGCCCGCTACTCCGACTACGACGCTGTCTCGGTAGAGTTCACCGACACCGAAAACGTGCTCTTCTACAACGGCGATGCGCTCACCAGAGACGTGCTCGCTTACTACGGCGGTGCGCTCATCTTCAATACTTACGACGGCGTTAACTACTTGGGCTACATTTACGGCCCGCCCAATATGGACGGCTACTACGTGAAGGCTGCCGAATAGCGCCGCTCACCTCTGCCGGCCGATGGTGCTCCCTGCTCGCGTGTCTGACGCGATGGGACACGGAAGACAAGGCACTTGCCTACCCACTATCGGCCAATGCGCGTAGACAACCCTTGTTTGTAGTGTCTTTGCAGTTGAAGGAATCTCAAAAAGCGCATATCATACACGTTGCATGCGCACGGAAGGGTGAGTTATGTGGGTTGCAAGCATTTAGTGTTGTGTTAAATGGCTTAGGCGCTAGACCGTGCAACCCTGTGTAGCAGACTATTAAGGAGGAGACCACGGAAGCTCACGAGAACAAAGACCAGGACCCGATCATCCGGGTAGAGAACTGCTCGGTGGTTTTCGGGCGTCGGGCCAAGCAGGCGCTCGAGATGCGCCGGGCGGGCAAGAGCAAGGCCGAGGTCGAGAGGGAGACGGGCTCGACCATCGGGGCCTTCGACGCGAGCTTCGACGTGTACCCGGGCGAGATCTTTGTCATCATCGGCCTCTCTGGGAGCGGTAAGTCCACCATCCTGCGGGCCATCAACGGTCTCAACGTGCCGGTCGAGGGCGACGTCTACCTCGGCGGCGAACACATCACGAGCATGCCGGTCAAGCAGCTTCGGGAGGTCCGGCGCAAGAAGATCGGGATGGTCTTCCAGCACTTCGGGCTCCTACCCAACAGGACCGTCCTCGACAACATCGCCTTCGGGCTCGAGATTCAGGGCGTCTCGGCTCAGGAGCGCAAGCGGAAGGCCGAGGAAACCCTGCCGGCGGTCGGCCTCGAGGGGCAGGGCAACAAGCTCATAGCGGAGCTCTCCGGCGGCATGAAGCAGAGGGTCGGGCTCGCCCGCGCCCTGGCGACGGAGCAGGAGATACTCCTCATGGACGAGCCGTTCTCGGCGCTGGACCCCCTGATCCGGCGCGACATGCAGAACCTGTTCCTCTCCATCCAGGGCGAGGCCCAGCGGACGGTCGTCTTCGTCACCCACGACCTCGACGAGGCACTCACGCTCGGGCACCGGGTGGCGATCATGAACGCCGGCGAGATCGTGCAACTGGGCACGCCGGAGCAGATCCTTAGGGAGCCCGCGAACGAGTACGTGGAGCGCTTTGTCGAGGACGTGGACTACGCCAAGGTGCGCACCGCGGAGAGCGTGATGGTCCACCCCAAGGAGGTCGCCTACCTGAGCGAGGGGCCCACGGTCGTCCTGCGGAGGATGAGGCAGGCCGGCCTCTCCCACATCTTCGTCCTGGACGAGGAGCGGCGGCTCGTTGGCCTCTGCGAGGCCGAGGAGGTCGCCAGGCTCGCCGAGCGCAACGAGCGCGAGCTCCGGGCCGCGGTGGACGATGGCGCCCATAAGGTCGGGCGCAAGACCCCTCTGCGCGAAGTCCTCCCCCTCTTCGTCGAGGATGGGGATACAGGGGATACACCCGTCGCCGTCGTCGGCGAGGACAATCGTCTCGAAGGCGTCGTCGTCCGCGGCGCGCTCATCGCCGGTCTTACTACGCACACCGAGGCGCACGAGGATGGGGGCGAAGACCTTCCGGAGGGCGGCGAGATGAGCCAGAACGGCGACAGGGTCCGCGTGCGCCGGGTGGGGGGTTAAAGATGCTCGCGCAGATGCTCGCGCAGACGGAGTTGATCCCGGAGATACCCCTCGCCGAATGGACTACGACGGCGGTCGACTGGATCACGGACACCTTCGAATGGTTCTTCGATCCACTCAAGGAGGTGATAGCCGCCTTCGTGGGCACGCTAGAGGCCGCCTTTACGGCACTTCCGGCGCTGCTGATGGTCGCGGTCCTGGCGGCGATCGCCTTCTACCTTGCGGGCTGGCGGGTGGGGCTCTTCAC
Source organism: Rubrobacter sp. (assembly GCA_035641035.1). Lineage (GTDB taxonomy): Bacteria > Actinomycetota > Rubrobacteria > Rubrobacterales > Rubrobacteraceae > Rubrobacter_D. Next base: position 10,341 of record DASQVA010000312.1, read on the forward strand.
GGTGTTGGGGCTCTTGTTCGTCATCAGCCTTGACCTGTGGGACTACACGATGCAGACCCTGGCGTTGGTCCTGGCGGCGGCAGCCGTCTCGCTGGCGATAGGCATCCCCATTGGCATACTAGCGGCCAAATCTCGGAGCGTCGAGGCGGTGATAAGGCCCGTCCTCGACGTGGCGCAGACGATGCCCGCCTTCGTGTACCTGGTCCCCATCGTGGTCCTCATGGGGCTCGACGAGCCGCCGGCCCTCATAGCGACGGTAGTCTTCGCCATGCCCCCGGCGGTAAGGCTGACCATGTTGGGCATCCAGCAGGTTCCCAAAGACACAGTCGAGGCCGCGCACGCTTTCGGGTCGACCCCCTGGCAGACCCTCCTGAAGGTGGAGCTCCCGCTCTCGGTGAAGTCGATCATGGCCGGGGTCAACCAGGTCATCATGCTCTCGCTCTCGATGGTGGTCATCGCCGCCCTGGCCGGGGCCGGGGGGCTCGGAGAGCCGGTCATCGTAGGCCTCGGACAACTCGACGTCGGGGGCGCCTTTGTCGGCGGCATCGGCATCGTGATCCTGGCGATCATGCTCGATCGCGTTACGCGCGGTATGGAGCGGGGGAGGGGCGCCAAGAAAACGGCTTGACGGATAGCGCTGGTAAACGTGGCTTAAGACCTTAGAAGGGACCAGACATGAAGAACAAGTTGACCCGAAGGGACATGCTGAAGTTGAGCGGGGGCACGCTCGCGGGCGTAAGCCTCTTGGGGCTGGCGGGTTGCGGGGGCGGGGGCGGCGCGGCCTCCGCGAGTAAGACGCTCACCTTGGGTAACATAGGGTGGGCCGAGAACCTCGCCGTCTCGAATCTGACGAAGGTGCTCTTCGAGGAGGATCTCGGCTACGAAGAGGTCGAGCTGAAGCTACTCGACGTCGGCCCCCTGTTCACGGGCGTGGCCAGCGGCGACCTCCACGCGTTCCAAGACGTCTGGATGCCGAACCACGAGGACTTTATCGCCAAGGCTGGGGACGACGTCAAGCTCCTCGATCCCTGGTTCCAGGGCCAGACGGCCTTCGGCCTCGCCGTGCCCCACTACATGAAGGACATCCGCAGCATCGCGGACCTCAACGAGGCGGGCACGGACACGATCCTGGGCATCGAGCCGGGGGCCCCGTTCATGGAAGTGGTCGAGAAGGACGTGATCCCGCAGTACGACCTGAACCTGGAACTCAAAGCGTCCAGTACGGCCGGGATGCTCGCGGAGGTGGACCGACTCTACTCGAACGAGGAGCCTTTCGTGTTCATGCCGTGGGTTCCGCACCCCATGAACCAAGACTACGATTACCACTTCCTGAAGGACCCGAAGGATGCCCAGGGTGCCTTCGACGAGCCCGCCAAGATCTCCACCGTGCTCAACGCCGACCTCAAGTCCGACGACCCGACCGCCTGGGCGTTCATGAACGAGTACACGCTCACCGAGGACCAGCTCAACTCACTCATGGACGAGATCGCGAAGGCCGACGACGACGCGGTCGCGGGCTCCAAGGCCTGGCTCCAGCAGAACCGGAGCGTGGTGAAGCCCTGGATACAGGCAGCCAAGCAGGCCTAGCAGCCCTCGTGCAGAGCGCAGATCTCCGCAAGAGCCACGGCCGGAGCGAAACCGCGCTCCGGCTGTGGCTCCGTCGTTTGGCGCGGGGTTCTGAGTGCGGAAAGAGAAGGCGATGAGCAAAGCGGTCGGTAAAGGCGCCGCTCCGGGTGGGCGCAGGATCAACCGCAGGAGGTTCCTCGAGCTCGGGGGCGCTGGGCTCGCCGGGGCTGTGCTGCTCGGGAGCGGAACGCTGGCCGGTTGTGGCGGAAGCGAGCAAGATGGCGGGGGGGCGGTGGGCATCACCTTTACCTTCGGCCCTGATGCTTCCGGCGGTTTGCAGACGCTTATCGACCGGTTCAACGAGGAGCACAAGGGCGAGATCAACGTGACGTGGCGGACCACCCCGGCCGCGAGCGACGAGTACTTCGAGCAGATAAAGACGCAGCTCCAGTCAGGACAGGCCACGGTGGACGTGATCGGGGGCGACGTCATCTGGCCTGCCCAGCTGGCCTCCCAGGGCTTCGTCCTCGATCTCTCTGACCGCTTCACAGCCGGCATGAGAGAGCGGCATCTGGAGGGCCCGCTGCAGGCTACCGAATACGACGGCAAGACCTACGCCGTGCCGTGGTTCACCGACGCGGGGATGTTCTACTACCGGAAGGACCTGCTCGAGAAGAGCGGTTTCTCCGAGCCACCCAAGACCTGGGACGAGATGAAGCGGATGGGGGACAGGATCAGGTCTGACTCCGGGGTAAGGTACGGATACGTCTTTCAGGGGGCTCGCGACGAAGGCGGGGTGGTCGACGCCCTAGAGCACGTCTGGAACGCCGGCGGGGACGTCCTCGACGGCAACGACGTGGTCATAGACAGCCCGGAGGCGGTCGAGGGGCTGGTGATCCGGCGGTCCATGATCATCGATGGCGTCGCCCCGGAAGCGTCAGGGGAGTACACCACCCAGGAATCGCAGGCGATCTTTACCAACGGCGACGCGGTCTTTATGCGCAATTGGCCTTTCGTCTACGGCCTGCTCGCCAGCCCGGAGACCTCCAAGGTTAGGCCCGAGCAGGTGGACCTGGCCAACATCCCGGTGAGCGACGCGCGGCAGGTGAGCTTCTCCGGGCTCGGCGGGTGGAATTTTCTGGTCAACGCAGCCTCGGAGGACAAGCTCGACGAGATCTGGACCTTTATCGAGTTCATGTCCTCGACCGCGTCCCAGAAAACGCTGGCCCTAAAGAGCACGCGTCTTCCCACCCTGAAAGATCTCTATGAGGACAGAGAAGTGTTGGAGAAGGTGCCGGTGGCCGCGCTTGGCAAGGAGTCGCTCGAGAACACCCGCCCCCGCCCCGTCTCGCCCTACTACTCGGACATGTCGCTCGTTATGGCCGAGCAGTTCAACGCTGCCGTCAAGGGCAGCGTCCCGGTCGGGCAGGCTCTACAGACCCTACAAAGCGAGCTGCAGAACATAGTAAACCAGAGCTAGGATTCCGCCCCTCGGAGAAATACTAGCCGGGCGATACAAAACTTTACATCTATGTGCTACGCTGCGGCCGTGGCAGAGAGCGACGGACCCGATCGGCGGATAGAGGGTTTCGGTCCCCGATCAGGCCTACTTCGTTTTGCTGGGCGCTGCGCCCATCCCGCAAACACTCACACCACCGCGGAGGTGAAGCTTTGACGGCCACGGTCGTCCTCGGTCTGGCCTGGGGAGACGAGGGCAAGGGGAGGGTGTGCGACGCTTTGGCGTCGGACGTGAGCTACGTCTCGCGCTACTCCGGCGGCAACAACGCGGGCCACACCGTCCGCGTCGGCGAGGAGGAGTTCAAGGTGCACCTCGTCCCCTCTGGCATCGTGCGCGAGGGTGTAGTCTGCACGATCGGCAACGGGGTGGTGGTCGACCCGGATGTTCTGGCCCAGGAGGTTAAGGCGCTGGAGGAGCGGGGCCTGAACGTCCGGGACCGCCTTAAGATCGACGGGCGGGCGCACGTGATCATGCCTTACCACATCGCGCTCGACTCGCACCGCGAGATCGCACTCGGAGACGCCAAAATCGGCACGACCAACCGCGGCATCGGCCCCGCCTACGAGGACAAGGTCGCCCGCTATGGGATACGCGTCCAGGACGTTTTCGACGAGGGCATTCTGAAGACGAAGCTTAAGGCGGCCCTGCGCGAGAAGAACTCCATCTTCGAGAACGTCTACGGCGAGGAGCCCTACGACGTGGGGGACCTCGCCTCCTGGCTCCTCTCCTTCAAGGATTTTATCGAGCCGATGGTCATGGACACGGGGACGCTTCTTCGAGAGGCGCTCGAGAACAGGGAGCGGGTGCTCCTCGAAGGGGGGCAGGCTACGCTCCTGGACAACGACCACGGTACCTACCCGTTCGTGACCTCGTCCAACCCGACGGTGGGCGGCGCCGTCGTGGGAAGCGGTATTCCGGCGCGCCACCTAGAGTACGTGGTTGGCGTCACCAAGGCTTACACCACCAGGGTCGGGGACGGGCCGATGCCGACGGAGCTCTTCGACGAGACCGCGGAGATTATAAGGAGTGTCGGGGACGAGTACGGCACCACTACGGGCCGCAGCAGGAGGGTGGGGTGGCTGGATCTCCCCGCCGTAAAATGGGCGGCTTCGCTCAACGGGATCACGCACGTTGCCGTCACGCTCCTGGACGTGCTATCTGCGGTCGAGGAGATAAACATCTGCGTCGGTTACGAGATAGACGGCCGGGAGGTGGAGGGCTACCCGATGCACCAGACCGACCTCCACCACGCGAGGCCCGTCTACAAGACGCTTCCCGGCTGGGGCGTGGACATCACGGGGTGCAGGATGAGGGTGGATCTCCCCGAGACCGCGCAGGACTTCGTCGGCTTCATCGAAGCCGAGGTCGGGGCGCCGCTGTGCATGATCAGCGTCGGCCCCGAGCGCGACCAGGCGATAGTAGAGAGGATCGGGACCTAGAGCCGTGAGGGTGATGGTCGTCGGGAGCGGCGGGCGCGAGCACGCGCTGGTCGAGGCCTTGGCGGCGAGCACCCTAGAGCCCGAGATGTACGCGGCCCCCGGCAACCCTGGCATCTCCCGCATCGCCCAGACGGTGGACATCCCCGCCGACGACCTGGTCTCTTTGAGGGACTACGCCAAGGAAAACGAGATAGACCTGACCGTAGTCGGTCCCGAGTCGCCCCTGATTGGGGGTATCTCCGAGGCTTTCTGGGAGGTGGATCTCAAGGTCTTCGGCCCCTCGCGGGCCGCCGCCCGCATAGAGGGCTCCAAGGTCTTCGCCAAGGAACTCATGCGCCACGCCGGGGTCCCGACCGCCCGATTCGAGGCCTTCGACCGCGAGGCCGCCGCACTCGCCTACCTGCGCGCCCACCGAGACTATCCGGTCGTCGTAAAGGCCGACGGGGCCGCCGCCGGCAAGGGGGTAATCGTGTCCCGCTCGCGCGAGGAGGCCGAGGTGTCCGTTCGGGAGGCGTTCGGGGGCCGGTTCGGGGCCGCCGGCGAGAGGGTCCTCGTCGAGGAGTGCTTGGAGGGGCAGGAGGCCTCGATCTTCGTGGTCACCGACGGGCACGACATCCTGCCGTTCTTACCGGCCCAGGACTACAAGCGCGCCTTCGACGCCGACGAGGGTCCCAACACCGGGGGTATGGGGTCCTACTCGCCCCTCATGTGGATGCAGCCGGCGACCTACGCGACGATACTAGAAGAGATCATCCGCCCGACCATCCATCAGCTCGCCCTTATCGGAGCACCCTACACCGGCCTCCTCTACGCCGGCGTCATGGTCACCGAGACTGGCCCCAAGGCGCTGGAGTTCAACTGCCGCTTCGGCGACCCCGAGACCCAGGTCATACTGCCGAGGCTCGGCTCGGACCTCCTGGAGCTGATGCTCGCCGCGAACAACGAGGACCTCGCCGGGCGCGAGGTCGTATGGTCGGCGGACAAGGCGGTCTGCGTGGTGCTGGCCTCAGAGGGTTACCCCGAGTCCTCTTCTTCGGGGGACGAAATAACGGGCCTCGAGAATATCCCAGCGGGGGTCTACGTCTACCACGCCGCCACAGAGGAGCGCGACGGCCGCTTCTACACGGCGGGCGGGCGGGTCCTGAACGTCGTCGGCACAGGACCGAGCGTCATCGAGGCGCGCGCCCGTGCCTACGCCGCCGTCGAGCAGATCCACTTCGACGGAAAGCAGTACCGTACCGACATAGCCCTTGAAGCTATAGAGCTGGAGGACTTTTGAGCCCACGCGTAGGCATTCTCGTCGGCAGCGAGTCCGACCTGCCCGTCCTCGAAAAATGCACCGCCCGCCTCGAACAGTACGGCGTCGAGTACGAGCTGCAGGTCCGCTCCGCCCACCGCAACCCCGAAGGCGTCTCCGAGTACGCCGAAGCCGCCCGCGGGCGTGGACTCAAGGTGATAATCTGCGCCGCCGGCATGGCCGCCCACCTCGCCGGCGCCGTCGCTGCGAGGACGGACCTTCCGGTCATCGGCATACCGGTAGCCTCCGGTGCCCTCGGTGGCTTCGACGCCCTGCTCTCCACCGTTCAGATGCCCTCGGGCGTACCCGTGGCCACCGTAGCTGTCAACGGAGCGACCAACGCCGCTGTGCTCGCGGCCCAGATCCTCGCGCTCTCGGACCCCGAGCTGGCCGAGAGGTTAGCGGGGTAGCGTTGCTGCTCCGCGGCGAAATTGGGAGCGACCGGTGATCGAACGCTACACCCTCCCTGAGATCGGAGCCATCTGGACCGAGGAAGCCAAGTATCGCGCCTGGCTGAAGGTCGAGCTGGCCGTTTGCCGGGCGAGGGCCGAGCTCGGCGAGATTCCCGAGGAAGAGGTCGACGAGCTCGCCGAGAAGGCGGACTTCACCGTTGAGCGCATCCACGAGATCGAGGCCGAAACCCACCACGACGTCATAGCCTTCGTCTCAGCCGTCGCCCAGCACGCCGGGGACGTGTCTCGCCACTTCCACTTCGGCCTGACCAGCTCGGACGTGCTGGACACGGCGGGCGCGCTGCAGCTCCGGGACGCGCTGGACCTCATCCACGGCGAGGCCAAGGGGCTGGCGCTACTGCTGGCGGAGATGGCGCTGGAACACCGAGAGACCGTCATGGTCGGGCGTACGCACGGGGTTCACGCGGAGCCGACGACGCTCGGACACAAGCTAGCAGTGTGGGCGTTCGAGATGGAGCGGAACCTGGAGCGGGTCGCGCACGCGCGCGAGGTCGCCGCCGTTGGCAAGATCTCCGGCGCCGTCGGGACCTACGCGAACGTGGACCCGAAGGTCGAGGCGCTGACGTGCGAGGAGCTTAAACTCCCTTCGTCGCCCGCCTCGACCCAGGTGGTGCAGCGCGACCGGCACGCGGAGGTTCTGGCCGCTATCGCGATCCTGGGCTCGACGTTGGAGAAGATCGCGGTCGAGGTAAGGGGCGCCCAGCGCACGGAGATCCGGGAGCTCACAGAACCCTTCGGCCGCGGCCAAAAGGGTTCCTCCGCGATGCCCCACAAGAGGAACCCCATCCTCGCCGAGCGCCTGAGCGGTATGGCCCGCATCCTGCGCGCCAACGCGGGCGTCGGGTTCGAGAACAACGCCCTCTGGCAAGAGCGAGACATAAGCCACTCCTCCGCCGAACGCATCGTCCTCCCCGACTCGACCATCCTCGCCTTCTACATGCTGCGCACCACCGGCCGCATCCTGCGCGGTCTGCAGGTACACAAGGATCGGATGCTCGAAAACCTGAACAGCAGCGGCGGCATCGTCTTCTCCGGGCGGGTCCTGCTCGCGCTCGTCGAGTCCGGCATGGGCCGCGACGACGCCTACGCTGTGGTGCAGGGTGCGGCGATGCGGGCGTGGGAAGGGGAGGGTGGCTTCCGGGAGTTGCTAGAGAGAGACGAAACGGTGCGCGGACAGCTCGGGGACGAGATCGACGAGCTCTTCGAGCCTGCCTACGCGCTGCGGAACCTGGGCGTGGTGTTCGAGCGGGTGGAGGAACTGAGAGGAAGGTTGGAGGATGCCTGAAGAACTGCTCTACGAGGGCAAGGCCAAGAAGGTCTTCACGACGGATGACGAGGGCTTGCTGTTGCATCGCTATAAGGACGACGCGACGGCGTTCAACGCCCAAAAGCGCGGCTCGTGGAAAGACAAGGGCAAGACAAACGCCACGATGAGCGCGGCCATTTTCGCCTACCTGGAGAATCACGGCGTACCGACCCACTTCGTCGAGCAGGTGGAC